>JALERM010000089.1 GCA_022764165.1 Eubacterium sp.
TTTGGCAATTTGCATCTCGACCCGGCTCTCACCTTCCCGGACTCTCTGTGCGCGCATCATTACTTTGATCTCCGCTTCAACGGTTTACTAGGCTAAATTTTCTATAAATTTAGCACGGGATTCGGGATTTGTCAAGACATTAATTCTACTTTTACACCTGCCTTTTATCTTTTGTTAGGCTTCATTGATTAGTTTTCTGCTTTTCCTCCTGCCTTTTTTTCGTTTTCGATAGGCTCTAATGGTGGATGTTAAGATTTCCATCCTATCTATTTTTGATTTTTATAGGCTATATCATTTGTTTCTGGGATTTGTAGCCTACACTTTTAACAATTTTAGTAAGCTCAGTAAGGTATTTGCGGGATTATCAGCCTATGTTTCTTCTTATTTGGTAGGATGAAAGCGTGAAAACCAAGAAATGAAGCCTACTCAAAGACCAAAAAGGTAGGATGGAAACCGAAAGATCAAATGTTGTAGCCTATTTTCCAGAAAATATAGCAGGCTAAAAACCGCTGAAATACATTTTATAGCCTACCAGGAATAGCTTTTTCTTTATCAGAGGTGGAATTTATGAATATGGAGAAGAGAATCCTTATTACGGGAACAAGTGGTTTTGTTGGGAATAAATTATTGAAAACAGTAAAAGGTGCTATTGCGGCACCTTCGATCCGAAATGCATCAAAAGAAGAAATTAAGAGAGTGATTGAGGAAAGTGATGCAGATGTAATCATTCACACGGCTGCAATATCAGATGTAGGAACATGCGAGTCTGATCCGGATGCTTCTTTCTATGCAAATGTCCAGATTCCCTTGTACATCGCAAAGGCTTCCCAAAACAGGAAGCTGATATGCTTTAGCTCAGATCAGGTTTACACAGGCTGCAACGAAGAGGGGCCGTATTTGGAGAAGGATGCGAAACCTGCAAATGTTTATGCAAAACATAAATTAGAGATGGAGGAAAGGGTTTTGGACATACTTCCATCAGCAGTCATGCTGAGAGCTGAGTGGATGTATGATATGGATTCATATAAAGGGAATTATTTGTTGAACCTTTTACATGCAGAGAAAACGGTTTCGTTTAGCTCCTCTCAGTATCGAGGGGTTACATATCTGAAAGAAGTTGCGGAAAATATGGAAAAGGTGATTGCATTGCCGGGTGGAGTATACAATTTTGGAAGTGAAACAACAGAATCCATGTATGAAATTACGAAAAAGTTTACTCAAATTTTAGGCAAAGACATTTGCGTACAGGATGCGCCGCCCAGACACAATTTGTGGATGAATTGCTCAAAAGCAAAACAGTATGGAATCGGATTCAGTGATGTCTTGTCAGGTTTATTCCGGTGTGTGAAAGACTATGGATTGTACACGGGGTGAGGTAATATGGATAAAATAAAAAAAGACACAGCATACTACCATCTTCCCGGCTTATTTGAGTTTTATGAACTGTATCGTGTGTTTTTGCCATTATTCCGTGAACGCAGGGAATATTTTTACGATTGGTGTGACATAGGTTCTATCTATGGTGCTCCGGCAGATTGTATCTGGGGCGGAGGACGTGTTGGATTCGGTGATCATAATCCGCTGGATGTTCTGACGTTAATGCAGGAGTACAAGATTTCAGCCCGTTTAACATTCAGCAACTCTCTGCTCAGGAAGGAACACCTTTTGGATAAAAAATGCAATGCTCTCTGCACCCTGTTTGAAGAAAGTCAAGAAGTCCGAAATGGTGTCATTGTCCACTCGGATCTGCTGTTAGACTATTTGAAAGTGAATTATCCGGGATTCTATTTTGTTTCCTCTACTACCAAAGTTCTGACGGTTTTTCAGCAACTTTTGAGTGAACTAGAGCGGGATGATTTTCATTATGTCGTACCGGATTTTCGCCTTAACAAGATTTTTGACAAATGGGAGACACTATCTGAAGCACAAAGAAACAAAGTAGAATTTCTATGCAATGAATGCTGTTGGTTTGGCTGTAAGGACAGAAAGCGATGTTACGAAGTTGTCAGCCGTAAAAATCTGGGAGAAGACTGTCCTGATCATCCATGTGCTGCTCCCGATGCAGAACATGGCTACCGTTTTACTAAAGCAATGACAAATCCAGGCTTTATCAGCATCAATGATATTCAAAATATCTACTTGCCAATGGGATTTTCCAATTTCAAAATAGAAGGCCGGGGCCTTGGCAGTGCTTTGATTCTGGAATTTCTGCTCTATTATATGACAAAGCCGGAGTATCAGCTGCATGTCAGAGAGGAAATATATCTGGATAACATGCTGGATTTGTTTTAAGTGGTGACAATAATGAGTTCAGAGAGCATAACTTTTAATTCCAATTATTAACTCCCTGAACTCATTAACTTTCAGAAATTCATTTCTCCTGCCAATTCAGAATCTATGTCTGAATACCAGCCTGTATGTTATGTCATTCTACCGCATCCATTCTTTTCATTTCCTGAAGTATCCATTGTTCAAATTCCTGAACAGATTGTGCTCTTGATGCTTTTTTCAGATATAACTTCAATACTTCCATATCCTTCTCTTCCTGTATACATGAACGTAGTTCATCCGAAACAGTCCCAAGTTCTTCCAATAACTCCAGAATAGAATCAATTTTGCCTTTTTGGATACCACTTTGCAAAATTGTTTTTGCCTCATATTCCAAAACTTTTCCGCCCATTACAGATGTCACTTCCTTCCTGACATTCTCATACTTTGCGGCGATCTTCTCGACAACTTTCCGGGACATATCCACGATCGTGCACTTTTCATATTCACTGATCTCACCCGTTGAGGCCATCTGCTCCAGCTTTTCCATGGTTCCTATTACTTCCGTTCTCAAAAGTTCCCGTTTGTCTGCATTGTTTTCATATTCATCAAACCGGCTCTCATGAGTGAAGATATAAAACGGGATCAGGAACAGCAGTTTTTTCTCAAAGATCTCGTCAATCGTATATTGTTGTGTCTTCATCACCAACACCTGATAGGAGATTTCCCCGCCTGGTGTTTTTATCCTTACTGTCATCGCATCCGGTGTCCGGCTGTTATGCCGCAGATACAGGACTGCAGAGTGGGGAAACTCCACAGTAAGAGTCCCCTGTACAACCCAAACGAATTTTTGTTGTAAATGATTGTATCAGAAAATGAACGGGCTGTATAGTCCATTCTTTGGTTCTTTCTCAACTTAGGGTATTTTGTCAATCTGTAATCTGGCAAGATGTCTGTGTGGGGTCTATACAGATTTTTTATAGTACAAGTTCCATTTTTCCTTAATAAACTTGCTTTTTTAGAGAATTTTAGGGCATTATTCAACTGAGAAAGGGTCTATAAAAGAAAAATATCTTCCCAGACCCCGAAAGCTAAACTGGCCAGGGTCTGGGAACACTTTTTTCTTGCATAGGCCCTGTTGTCCTCTTTAGTGAGTATTGCTATTCAGTTGTTTGTTGAGAAAAAGGAAACTTTTACAAACATTATTTTCTGTAGGCCCTGCCAGGGCATGTCACCGGACTAAAAGTTGGCAACATACCCAAAGTTCAGAAAGAACCCATTCTTTAAGGTGTTCACTTTTTGCTGTGTAATAGAAAAAAACAATTTATGTTGAAAGAGAGTTGTGATATAATCGAGATATCAGTGTTTTGGAGGTTATGATAGTGAACAGAGAAGAAAAGTTTGAGCAAATGCTTCAGGCAGTTTTGCTGGAATATCATGATGTGACCAGTAAAATGGAAAAAATGAAGAGTGAGAATAAAACAAAAACAGTCACATATAAGCAGTTAATGGCATCCAAAATGACTCTTCAAAATATCATTTCCAGATATGAAATATATGGTTTGATCGAGTAAATAGTATCTTTGAAAGGTAGATACAAAGCTTGCACTGCTGGGAAATCTGTCATTATCAGAAGGGGTATTTGTGAAAGTGGAGGATAGTATTAAGGGAGGGGTTTAATGATTGGTGATATTGTAAAGGTAACTGTTGATAGGCCGCTTGGAAGTTACCATCCGGAACATAAAGATATGTATTATCCGGTAAACTATGGATATATTCAAGGGTTAATTGCACAAGATGGAGAAGAACAAGACGCTTATATATTGGGTGTGGACGAACCTGTAAAAGAGTTTGTCGGAAAAGTAATAGCAATCATTCATCGTAAAGATGATGTAGAAGAAAAGTGGGTAGTTGCATCAGAGGGAGTATACTTTACAGAAGAACAGATTATGAAAAGAGTGGCTTTTACAGAGCAATATTTTGACTCTAAAATCATAATGTAGTTTTTTGACTGAGAAAAGCTAGTGAAAGAATTGATACATAACTTTTGTTAAGGAACCAGGAGCGGAATCATGTTTGAGCAAGATTATATTATGCGATATATAAAAGAAATGATAAGAGTACTTCTAAAATTGGTGTTCCATATAGATACAGATGCGCCAGTAATAGATCTTTTAGAAGACAAGAAAGATAAACAAACTCTGGAATTACTCTTAAATCTGATAGATGAAGGAATGATTGATAATGCTGAAAACAAAATATATGAAATAATAGGAGATGGAAATAAACAAAATCTTAAAATTGCCATATTATTTTACTCATATTTGAATGATAAATCAGATAAATTTCTGGAAGAGCATAATTTCAGCAGAGATGAAATTAAATTGGGATTGCAAGATGTTATGGAAAGATATGGAGTTGGTGATTTTACAGAAATATTTATGCAATAGGTTCACCAAGAGAAACCTTGCAGCATGCTTTAATAAATAGCAATACTTACTAAAGGACAACAGGGTCTATGCAAGAAAAAAGTGTTGCCATACCCTGACCAGTTTAGCTTTCAGGGTCTGGAAAGACATTTTTCTTGTATAGACCCCACACAGACATCTTGCCAGATTACAGATTGACAAAATACCCTAAGTTGAGAACAGAGAGCATAACTTTTAATTCGAATTATGACTCCCTGAACTCATTAATTTTCAGAAATTCATTTCTCCTGCCAATTCTGAATTCATGTCCGAATACCAATCTGTATGTTATGTCATTCTACAGCATCCATTCTTTTCATTTCCTGAAGTATCCATTGTTCAAATTCCTGAACAGATTGTGCTCTTGATGCTTTTTTCAGATATAACTTCAATACTTCCATATCCTTCTCTTCCTGTATACATGAACACAGTTCATCCGAAACAGTCCCAAGTTCTTCCAATAATTCAAGGATGGAATCAATTTTTCCTTCAATTTTACCTTTTTTGATTCCATTCTGCAGGATTGTCTTTGCTTCATATTCCAAAACTTTTCCGCCCATTACAGATGTCACTTCCTTCCTGACATTCTCATACTCTGCGGCGATCTTCTCGACAACTTTCCGGGACATATCCACGATCGTGCACTTTTCATATTCACTGATCTCACCCGTTAAGGCCATCTGCTCCAGCTTTTCCATGGTTCCTATTACTTCCGTTCTCAAAAGTTCCCGTTTGTCTGCATTGTTTTCATATTCATCAAACCGGCTCTCATGAGTGAAGATATAAAATGGAATAAGGAACAACAGTTTTTTCTCAAAGATCTCGTCAATCGTATATTGTTGTGTCTTCATCACCAGCACCTGATAGGAGATTTCCCCGCCTGGTGTTTTTATCCTTACTGTCATCGCATCCGGTGTCCGGCTGTTATGCCGCAGATACAGGACTGCAGAGTGGGGAAACTCCACGGTAAGAGTCCCCTGTACAACCTCTCCGGCATCCAATGCAATCTGCGTATCATACTCGAACATTCGGACGATCATCTTATTGTCCGTGGTGCTCTGACATTCCAAATGGTATTTCTTTTTTCTTATTCCAATTACCTGAAAACAGGAATCCGTTATTTTCTCTTTTGTACTGGTATCCTGTCCCTGGATAAAGTGTTCATTGGGATAAAAGAGTACTTCTTCATCTCCCCGGTAATCTTCTCCAAACACTTCATTGATCACAGGAATGATCAGACTGCTGCAGTCATTCAGCAGCGTCCGGAATACATCATCGTATGGTGTATTCGAGCTTATAGGCTTTCCATTGCTCATTCCATTCCTCCCTATTTGGCTTCAGACAAAAACAGAGGCAGACAGGACAAACGAATTTCTGTTGTAAATGATTGTATCAGAAAATGAACAGGTTGTACAGACTATTTCTTTGAGGGCTTCATGTTATTGGTCACGGAGTGAACAGTAACGTCTTCATGAAACAACTCTGCGGATTGACTGTGCAAATGTGGATTGATGCGGAGGATTCGCTAGTATAGCGTCCGATAAATAACTGGACCAATCACGCAGAATGCTTTTTCGAGTGTGCAGGTCAAAAAACGTAGGCGTAGCGGGCTACGCTGAGGATTTTTGACCTGTGCAATCGGAGAAGCAGGCAAGTGATTGGTCCAGTTATTTTCGAGGCGCTATACTAGAACTATGGTAAATAATTTTTGAGTCAAAGAAAGCACCAAATGATTTGTAGCGTCATTTGGTGCTTATTCTATAGATTTCGTCCCTGATACTGTATTGTTACAACATAAACTGTTTTGTGTGGCTCATCAATGCGAAAAATGACGATATAATTATCAATCAGTAACTGACGGTAGCCTTTTCCGGCATATCTGCCCTCGTTACGCTCTTGATGGGACTGTGGAAATGTGTCTAGGCTCAAAATAGCCTTCTTAATTCTGTCAATCTGTCCTTTGGCATTTTCAGGAGACAATTTCTCATTTGCGATATATTCGTAAATGTGGTCTAATTCACGGATTACTCTAGGGTTGACCTTTACCTTGTATTTATCCAAAATGTTTTTTCTCCAATTCTGCAAAAACTATCTCTGCGTCAACTGCTTCTGCTCCGTTAGCAATTTCCTGCTCGGATTCAAATATGGCTTGGTCAATGTGGTTCATTCTTGCAAATTTATCATATAATTCACTACTCATTACAACCAAGTCACTATATCCGTTTTTGGTAATAAAAATAGGCTCCTGTTCCTTGTGTGCGATACTAGAAATCTCGGTTGTATTGCGTAAATCCTTAATAGGCATAATAAGTGGCATAATGCTTCACCCCTTTCTTTTGACACAATTATAGCATAATTATGTCAAAATGACAATGAAAAATGCAACATGATGAAAATTTTAACAATATCTAGCAAGAATTCCCCCATCCTCTTAGGTGGTTGGGATGAATTGTAAATGAGAACGTTTGTTCTTACAATGTGGTGAGCATTGTGGTATAATATACTCAGTCGATAAGTAAGGAAGTCTTTGATGATACTGTTTCTGACCGTGCTAAGGAAATTGATAACAGCCGGTGGAGCACCGATCGAAGTGATCAGGGGATATATAGAAACGCAGGGTGAGAAACATGGGAAAGAGTAATAAAGCCTTCCAATTCCGGATTTATCCAACTGCAGAACAAAAAGAATTGTTTGATTTCTTTGAACGTCCGGAGACCGGTTTGCCGAAGTTCAAATCAAAGCATCACAGCCGGGATGCATACACCACGAATCTGGTGAATGGGAATATCCGACGGGTTCACTTTTACCACCTATGAGCAAATAACGACCACATATAGGAAAACAGTAGCATTTGCATCCCCGCAATCTTATACTATAGCCGTGGAAAGGAGGTAATCGGATGAAGATTGAAATCAAAATCGATGAAGGCTGCACCGAACCAAAAATCATCGTTGTGACAAACAGAGTAACGAATGAAATCAACGAAATTGTGAAAAGTCTTTCGGGAGAGCAGTATCAAATGATAGCTGGTTTTCAAGACGAGCAAGTGATTGTGTTAGAGACAAGTCAAATCGTCCGTATCTACGCATCAAATGGAAAGGTGTGTGCCGAAGATGAACACGGAACATATTTTCTTCGTCTGCGGTTGTATGAACTGGAACTGCGCCTTGCTAATCAATCTTTTGTGCGAATATCGAACGGCGAAATCATCAATCTGAAAAAAGTCAAAGGCTTTGATTTGAGCTTTGCGGGAACGATTTGTGTTTCCCTCTCAAACGGAACGGTGACTTATGTTTCAAGACGATATGTTGCCAAAATCAAACAATTATTAGGAATATGAGGTGGTAAAGATGAAAAAACAGATTATAAAGCGAGGATTGTTCGGATTCCCTGTGGGCATTGCAATCGGGTTTGTGATTACCTTAATTATTTCTGCCTGCGTCGGGGACGGAAACTTCTATCCTGTCATGCCGGAACTCATTGACACGATGGGGAATGAACTGAATGCGGTCATTTTGCAGACTGTTCTGTGCGGTATTATGGGGACTGGCTTTGCGATGGCGTCCGTGATTTGGGAGCTTGATTCGTGGAGTCTTGCAAAGCAAAGCGGCACATATTTTTTGATTGCGTGTATCATGATGTTGCCGATTGCCTATATTGCTAACTGGATGGAGCATTCCATCGGCGGCTTTCTCTCCTATGTGGGAATCTTCGTAGCGATTTTTGTTGCTGTCTGGCTCGCACAGTACCTAAGCTGGAAACGGAAGATAAAGAAAATGAACGACCTCGTTCAAAAAGAGGAAAGAAAGGAATAAGGCAATCAGAAGCACCCGGGGTCAGGTAGTGCGCCCAGCTAAGGGTACGTAATCCGACAGGTGGAAATCCTGTCAAATAAGCTGTTAGCCACAGCATTTGAAGCGAGTCTTGGGTGTATGTCAGTAATGGTCATATGCTAAGCGTAGACAGCAAGGTAACAGGGATAGCTATTGAGCACCGAAATCCCTAACATCAGAGTGCCGACTGTGTTACCTGACAGGAAGGCAATACACGGGTTTATCGTAATGGCGAGATTTCACGTGGCTCTGCGGTGTCGGAGAACTATTCATGTTACACAAGGATTATGTGTCAACTGGGGAGAACCTGTATTTTTCCTTTCTGAGTGTGTAAAAGGAAGGTATGCCCTACAACAAAAAGAAGGAAGGCAAAAGAAATGCAGGAAGTCGGAGACCCGAGTAGTACCGATGAAGGCATGAGAAAAGAAGTGTCGGAGGGAAGTCGAGAGGGAACTGTACCTCGCAGTTCTGGTCTGCGAAACTATATCAAAGAGGAAACATTAGCTATACCCAGAGATAGGAGGACTAATGGAAACGAAATTGGCGAGAATATCACAATTATCAAGAGAGAATCCAGACATGGTCTTTACGTCAGTGGGGCATCTCATAAACAAAGAGATGCTCAAAAGCTGTCATGTCCAGATGGATGGAGATAAAGCAAATTTCTACAAAATAAGCCGCAAGGATTGTTTTACGATTTGGGAGCCTATTAATTTTGCAAAAAAGTAGGCTGAAAGCCATATTTGATGCCTCTACAGCTTATTATCATTCATGGGAAGTAGGCTTCAGAACTTGTTTATATAGATTTTAGCCTACTCTGAGAGGTTCAAGAAGAATTGAGTTCATGTTTTCCCGAAAAAAGATATACTGATGTTACCTTTATGCTATGATTTTTTCAATAAGGTTCAAAACCGGTCACTAAAATTCTCATATTTTTCACCTCATCAAAAAGCTTCCAAGTCATGTAGGGCTTTATATCACAGGAAATCCCATGTGATATGAAAATAGTTTTATCAATTCTGCAATTACACCTAAAAAATCATAGTCTTTCCGAAAGTATTATATAGTTTTTTGTGATATCCTGCAACATATAGATTTTTCTAAAAGGCAATGATAAAATAAAAGAAAAAATGTGGGGTGAACTATGAAAAAATATGAAGTAGCAAAAGAATATATCATCATCACGCTGGCAACGCTGATCACAGCGTCAGCTTTATTTTTCTTCCTGATACCCAGTCATCTCAGTGTGGGAAGTATCACCGGTTTAGCTGTTGTATTGAGTAATTTTATACCACTTCCCATATCTGTGATTACCATGATGATGAATGTTGTATTGCTGGCATTTGGATTGATTTTTATTGGCAGAGAATTTGGTGCAAAAACCATTTATACCTCTTTGCTGACGCCGGTTTTTCTGGCTGTTTTTGAGTATATCTTTCCCGATAATACGTCTATGACTCAGGATCCATTTCTTGATATGCTGTGTTATGTTTTTGTCGTCAGCATCGGTATGTCACTGTTGTTTAACCGCAACGCTTCCTCCGGCGGATTGGATATTGTGGCTAAGTTTTTAAACAAATATCTGCGGATGGAATTGGGAAAAGCCATGTCTATGGCAGGAATCTGTATGGCACTTTCTTCCGCACTGGTTTATGACAAGAAGACCGTTGTCCTCAGTATACTGGGTACTTATCTGAACGGTCTGGTACTGGATCATTTTATCTTCGGCTCCAATATAAAAAAACGTGTATGCATCCTCTCTGAAAAGGAAGAAGAAATCCGTGAATTTATACTGAAAGATCTGCACAGTGGAGCAACAATTTATGAAGCATACGGTGCGTTTGACTATCAGGTGAAAAGAGAAATTATCACCATTGTTGATAAGAATGAATATGCAAAATTAATGAATTTCCTTGCTAAAACAGATGCCAATGCATTCGTTACCGTCTATGCGGTAAATGAAGTGATCTATCGGCCAAAACAGTAGTTTATGAAAAACCGTCTTGAAGAAATAACTGAGATACTGTATAATTAGGGCTACCATAAGCGAATATGTCGGATGATGATTGCCCTAGACACCGAAAGGGGCCGAAGAAGCAAAGCGGAAGGTACATCTTTCTTCCGTGGAAACTGACAGGCAAAAGGAAGGCAATCGGACGAATCTTTGGAGAGTATGCGAAAGCATCGCCTACGAGGCTAGAACCAACTGGCAAAAGGACAGAGAAGTACAGATGAGTAATCAATACCTGTCTGTATTTCTCTTTTTTGTGGAAAATTAAAAATGTCCATAAGCAGAAATTCATATTCGGGAAGATGAATCATTGAAGAATCGAGGAAAATGTTATGAGAATGATGTTGGTTGGTGCAGGTGCCGTAGGTGAAAGTATTGTAAAAGTTCTGAAATGGAGAGATCCTGAGAGGAAATGGCTGGAGTATGTCCTGATCTGTGACTTCGATAAGGGAAGGGCGAGAGATGTGATGGATATGATGGAGGGCGATTCCCGTTTTGCCTGTGAGAGTGTCAATGCGACGGATAAGGAACAGATGAAGCGGTTGATTCAGGAGCATCGGATTGATTTTGTTATGGATGCGGCTCCGCCATTTGCCAGCAATTTTATCTTTGATGCGGCTTTTGAGACAGGTGCCAATTACGGCAGTATGGGAACCTGGTCCGTGCCAATGGAAGATCCGGCATATGGACTGGGAATTGAGAACAGTTATACGGAACCGATGACAAAATATAACTTTGACCGTCATGAACAGTGGAAGCAGAAGGGAAATATGGCACTGATCTGTATGGGAATCGACCCTGGTGTTGTCAATGTATTTGCAAAGTACGCCGCCACAGAATTGCTGGATGAGATGACGGAAGTACATGTAAAAGACGGAGGAAATCTTCAGATTCCCGGTGCTGATCCGGATGCGATTTCCTTTGGATTTAACGTATGGACTGTCCTGGATGAGGTTATGAATCCCAATGTGGAGTATGATGAAGAACGTGGCGGTTTTATCGTGGAAAAGCCATTTGCCGGACAGGAAACATTTTTCATGCCGGATGGAGTTGGTGAGAATACATTGGTGAAAGTGGAGCATGAAGAAGTTGTGACCATGGCCCGTTACCTGAAATCATATGGTCTGAAAAAAGCCACATTCAAAATCAGTCTGGACGAAAATTTAATTACGGCTTTGAAAGTATTGGATCATCTGGGACTGCGAAGTCTCAAACCGGTACAGGTAGGTGATGTACAGGTAGTTCCAAGGGATGTGGTTGCGGCCTGTGCTCCGCAGCCTAAAGACATCGGAAATGAAATGACAGGGAAAATGCTGGTGGGTGTTCATTGTATTGGAATAAAAGACAATAAGCGAAAAGAGTATTTCATCTATCAGCCGTTTGACAACCAGGAATCCATGAAACGCTGGCATAACCAGGCTGTCACAGCACAGACAGGATTTGGGGCTGCTATTGCCATTGAACTGATTGGCCGGGGAGTCTGGAAGGAAGCCGGGGTATATTCACCGGAATACTTTGATCCAAAACCATATCTGAAACTGATGGAAGAGAGTGGTTTTGAATACAAAATTATGGAAATGAAATAAATTAGTTTTGTGATTTTTATAGGAAAAAGAGCCTTTTATCCTTGATTTTATAGGAAAAAGGCTCTTTTTTCTATGTTTATTTTACTACAAAATTGATGATTTTGTTTGGTACGTAAATTTCTTTTACGATATTCTTACCTGCAATCTGTGCAGCGATTTTTTCATCAGCTTTAGCGATAGCAAATGCTTCTTCTTTCTGGCAGTCTGTCGGAAGTACAACCAGACCTCTGACTTTACCGTTAATCTGTACACCGATTTCAATGGTCTTTGCAATCGTCTTGGACTCGTCAAATTCCGGCCACTGTGAAACAGCAAGGAATCCTTCACCGCCCAGAGTTTCCCAGATTTCTTCGCACAGATGCGGAGCAAACGGGCTGAGCAGTTTGATGAAGATTACCAGATCTTCTTTTGTGATATGTCCTTCTGCGCTGATATCATTGATCAGAGTCATCAGGCTGGCAATCGCCGTATTGAACTTCAGATTTTCAATATCGGAAGATACTTTCTTAATCGTACGGTGTATCTTCATCTCCAGATCAGAAGATACAGGCTTATCGGAAACCATATCTGTCAGACCTGCAACACGATCCAGGAACTTCTTACATCCTTTTACGGAGCTGTCATTCCATGGAGTAGCTGCACCATAGTCACCCATGAAGCATACATAGGTACGCAGGGTGTCAGCACCGTAATCTTCTACGATATCCAGCGGGTCTACCACATTACCTTTGGACTTGCTCATCTTATCGCCGTCCGGTCCGAGAATCAGTCCCTGAATGGAACGTTTTGCATATGGTTCCGGAGTATTTACGATACCCAGATCATACAGGAAATGATGCCAGAATCTGGAGTAGATCATATGTCTGGTAACATGTTCCATACCGCCGTTATACCAGTCTACCGGCATCCAGTATTTCATTTTTTCCGGATCAGCCAGTACGCTGTCATTGTGCGGATCGATATATCTTAAGAAATACCAGGAAGATCCGGCCCACTGAGGCATGGTATCTGTCTCGCGTTTTGCTGCGGCACCGCATTTCGGGCAGGTACAATTTACAAAAGAATCAATCTTAGCCAGCGGTGACTGTCCGTCTTCACCCGGCTCAAAATCCTTTACATTCGGAAGACGAAGCGGAAGTTCCTCATAAGGAACAGCGACTACACCACAGTGCGGGCAGTGAACCAGCGGAATAGGTTCTCCCCAATATCTCTGTCGGTTGAATGCCCAGTCTTTCATCTTGTACTGTACACCTGCTTCTCCAATACCGGATTTCTCCAGTTCTTCCAGTACACGCTCAATAGAGTCACGTTTGTTAGTGTAACCGTTCAGGAATCCGGAATTTACCATCTCACCGTCACCGGTGTAAGCTTCTTTGGAAATATCTCCGCCCTTAATAACTTCAATAATATCAATACCAAATTTCTTCGCAAAATCATAGTCACGCTGATCATGAGCCGGAACTGCCATGATTGCACCGGTACCGTAACCCATCATTACATAATCAGCAATATAGATCGGAATCTTTTTACCATTCAGCGGGTTTACTGCTTCCAGTCCCTGAATGCAGACACCTGTCTTTTCTTTTACCAGCTGGGTACGTTCAAATTCTGTCTTTTTCGCACATTCGCTGCGGTATGCTTCGATGGCATCCATATTGGTTACTTTATCAGCATATTTGTCAATGATCGGATGTTCCGGAGCAATTACCATGAAAGTAACACCAAACAAGGTGTCCGGTCTGGTTGTGTAAATTCTCAGTTTTTCATCAATGCCATCAATGGTGAAGTTTACAAAAGCACCTTTTGATTTACCGATCCAGTTGATCTGCTGCTGTTTTACATTTTCCGGATAATCAACATCATTCAGACCTTCCAGCAGTTTGTCCGCATATTCTGTAATACGCAGATACCATACATCTTTGGATTTCTGAACAACATCACTGTGACAGATATCACATTTTCCGCCCTGGCTGTCCTCATTGGAAAGAACTACTTTACAGTGCGGGCAGTAATTTACCAGAGTTCTGTCACGGAACACCAGTCCGTTTTCAAACATTTTCAGGAAAATCCACTGGGTCCATTTGTAATAATCCTCATCGGTGGTATCAATGACACGACTCCAGTCAAAAGAAAATCCCACTCTTTTCAACTGTTCGGAAAATCTTTTGATATTTTCATCGGTAATGATACGGGGATGAGTACCTGTCTTAACTGCGTAGTTTTCCGTAGGAAGACCAAAAGCATCAAAACCGATGGGGAACAGAACATTATATCCTTCCATACGGCGTTTTCTGGAAATAACTTCCAGACTGGAATAAGCTTTAATATGGCCTACATGCATACCTGCACCACTGGGGTAGGGAAATTCTACCAGACCATAAAACTTGGGCTTTTCGCTATTGTCTTTGGCTTCGAAGATTTTACTTTCTTCCCATTTTGCCTGCCATTTTGGTTCAATTCTCTTGTAATTATATTTCATCTCTGTGATTCCTCCACAAAATTTGTAGGTAATATTTATTACGCCGTGGCGTCTTGTATCAAATCCATCGAAATCTGACTTAACGGTTTATTCCCCAAAGCAATTCTTCCACCCACATATGAAGATTATAATTGCTTCCTTCAAAGAGTTTCAGTATGACACCGAATGCCTCTTCTCCGCCCGATAATGCATTGGCTTCGTCGGTATCTATATGCATGGCCAGACGATAATCATCACTGACACGGACAACCACATCTCCATAAATCATGGAACGGTCAAAACTTTCCGTAACAACAAACACTTCTTCATTATCTTTGACTTTCATGCGGCGCGCCTCTTTCGGAGTCATATGGATATGACGTTTGGCAACCATAATGCCTTCTTCCAGATCTACACTTCCCATATCACTGACCAGAGTCATACCCGGAGTACCGTCAATATCTCCGGACTGGCGGATGACCACGGGAACTCCCAGCTTTCTGGCATCGGTCACACTGATCTCCATCTGTGTAACGCTGCGCAGAGGTCCGATAATTGCAACATTCTTAAACATTCCTTTTGGACCGATAACATTCAGCCGTTCTTTTGCCAAATACTGTCCCGGCTGACTTAACTCTTTCACAGGAGTCAGATCCTTGCCTTCACCAAACAGTTTCTCAAAATCTTCCCTGCACAAATGAAGATGACGGGCAGATGTCTCAATTGGTATTTTATAATACATAATGATTACCCTCAAAACAAAACCAGATTAATTTTATCAATCAGAAAACATTATATTCCCGGACTTTTTCATTGTCAATAGTTTTCATTTTGTAATCAGAATAAACGCATGAATGAAAGTTACAGTTCAGCCAGCCGCTATTCTGTATTGGATTATTCATAATAGGCTCAAAGGATTGTTATTTGGGTTTCCATCCTACCATTTTGGTCTTTGGGTAGGCTTGATTTCTTGGTTTTCACATTTTCATCCTACCAAATAAGAAGAAACGTAGGCTGAGAATCTCAGCAATACCTTACTGAGCTTACTAAAATTGGTAAAAGCGTAGGCTGCAAATCCCAGAAACAAACGATATAGCCTATAAAAATCGAAAAAAGATAGGATGTAAATCATAACAGCAACCATTAGAGCCTATCGAAAACAAAAAAGGTAGGAGGAAAATCCGAAAACTAATCAATGAAGCCTACCAAAAAATAAAAGGCAGGACAGAAGGCCACATAACAAACATTTGAACCTACCAGGAACGTTATGACATGTGATAATGGCTAGCTGAACTGTAACGTCAAAACTAAAGATGCGTATATTATACGCATAAATTCATTGACAAATACGCATACAATGCGTATAATATACTTGTAACCGTTAATAATCCATTTATAGGAGATCAAGAATGAAAAGACGTGATTTAGTTAAGCTCCTCGAAAAGAATGGATGGTACTTGAAACGAAATGGTGCGAATCACGATTTGTATACAAATGGTAAAAAAGTAGAACCCATTCCTAGACATTCAGAGATTAATGAGAAGCTCGCTCAGGCGATTATCAGGAAACTGGGGCTTTAGCCCCAGGAACTTGGTTCTTCTATAGTTTTTCTGGGAATATTATATAAATGGTTATATTGTTTGAAAACCAAGGGTTTAATAAGGAGGAATTTTTATGGTGCAGAAAGGAGCATATCCGATTATCTTAAAGCGGACGGATGACGGATATTACGTTGTTATACCTGATTTTGATATTGGAACGCAAGGATCAACAATTGCTGAAGCGATGGAAATGGCAAGAGATGCTATAGGTTTAGTGGGCATTGATATGCAGGATGATGGTGAAACATTACCAGAACCATATTCTCACGAAATATGTAAAGAAGATGAGGATATTGTAACATTAGTAGACATTGATTTTTCTCAATATCGCAAAAAAGTAGATAATAGGGCAGTAAAGAAAAATTGTACAATCCCATATTGGATGAGTGTTGCTGCTGACAAAGCGGGATTAAATTATTCACGTGTTCTGCAAGATGCACTTATCAGTATTTTGGGAGTGAAAAATGTTAACTAAATCACACGATATTGCCCCGGGGATTTTTACTTTTTCCCCGGGGTAATTTTACGGAAAAGAATGGAAAGATATCGATAAATTGCCTCGGTTGCAATGGCAAATATTGCCAGTACCATTCCACAGCGAAAGGATATTCTGCTGAGTGCGAACAAATCACTGAGAAAGATACAGCAGAATATTAATCCGGCAATCATTCCAATCCAGATGAACCAGCGAAATTTGTTCATAGGAGAACTGATTTTGAACAGGATCATCAACCCAACAATGGCCAGCAGAAGAGTAGCTGTAGTAGATACTTCTTCTGTTGAAAGTCCAAATTGATTACCGAAAACAGTCAGAAATCCTACGATCAGAACATCGGTAAGTCCGGCCGGAAGTGCTTTTAGCAGCACATTTGTTATAAAATGTCCGGATATCATTTTTTTATTTGGTTCCATAGCCAGAAGAAAAGCCGGTGTTCCGATGGTAAACATACCAATCAATGATATCTGCGAAGGCTGCAGCGGATACGAAAACATAAAAGCCATTGAAAAAATTGCAAGTAAAAAACTGAATATATTTTTCACGAGAAAAAGGCTTGCTGATCGCTCGATATTGTTGACTACACGGCGACCTTCCAGTACTACAGAAGGCATACATGAGAAATTGGATTCCAGAAGTACCAGTTGAGAAGCCTGTGCTGCCGCATCACTTCCGGAGGCCATTGCCACGCTGCAGTCAGCATCTTTTAGTGCCAGCACGTCATTGACGCCATCTCCGGTCATGGCTACTGTTTTTCCTGCATGCTTTAGTGCACGGACCAGCTGACGCTTTTGATTAGGAGTAACACGTCCAAAAACAGTATATTTTAACACAGCTTTCTGCATGTCTTCCTCTGTTTTCAATTCTGTCGCATCGATATAACTCTCTGCGTGTGAAATTCCTGCCTGGGAAGCTACGTATGCTACTGTAACCGGGTTATCACCGGAAATAACTTTAATATCAACTCCCTGATCGGAAAAATATTGAAAAGTTTCCCAGGCTTCTTTTCGGATAGGGTTTTCCAGGATGATCAGTCCATAAGGAACCACCGGCTCTGTCAGTTCTGAACCATCAGCGACACCACTATATATACCGAACACAAGTACACGACAGCCTTTTCTGCTGTATGATTCAATTTCTTCTCGATAAATCTCGTAGTCGTCTTTCAGAACAAATTCCGGTGCTCCGAGAATATAAGTTACATCATCCAACACCACGCTACTGTATTTATAGGCAGATGAAAAAGATGTGACAGCAGAGGCCCTTTTTCCGGATGTACATGTAAAATACTCCTGGATTGCCTGCATTGTGATATTGTCATTGGTCATAGCTTCTGCAAAATCGCCAATAAGATCTTTTAACGGCTCCATCGTCTTGCTATCATACGGATCAAGGGGAGTAACAGCGGTAACCTTCATCGTGTTCTCTGTAATTGTACCGGTCTTATCCACGCAAAGTACATTTACCCGGGCCAGTGTTTCGATACATTTCATATCATGTACCAGAACCTTTTTACTGGCAAGACGCATGACACTTACTACCAGTGCAACACTGGCAAGAAGATATAATCCTTCCGGGATCATTCCGATTACAGCGGCTACCATGGACTGAACGCTTTCTTTTATGCTGCTTTCTCCCACGAGATATTGCTGTGCAAATAACACAAAAGCAATCGGAATAATCATAAAACCGGCAATTTTGACCAGGTGGTTCAGGGAACGGATCATTTCCGACTGTTCCCCTTCTTTGGATGCTTTTGCTTCCAGCGTCAGCTGAGAGATATAAGAATCAGCTCCCACCTTTTCCAGACGAGAGCGGCAGCTGCCTGATACGATAAAACTTCCCGACATCAGATAATCCCCTGTTGTTTTCGTGATTTCATCTGCTTCTCCTGTCAGCAGGGATTCATTGACCTGAACTTCTCCGTCAAGAATGACGGCGTCAGCACAAATCTGATTCCCGGAGGAAAATACTGCGACGTCATCAATGACAGCTTCTTCTGCAGGAACAGCAACTGTATTTCCTTCCCGAATCACCTGGACTTTCGGAGCATTCAGCATATTCAACTTATCCAACACACGTTTTGAACGAAGTTCCTGCACAATACCGACAAGTGTATTGCCGATAATAACGGGAAGAAATGTGAGATTATGGTATGCTCTGACAAATATCAGCAGTACGGCAAGGACTGCAAAAATCAAGTTGAAATAAGTAAAAACATTGGTGGCGATGATTTCTTTTACGCTCTTCGAAGGAGAGTCCACAGGAGTATTTGCCCAGCCGCTTGCCATACGGATCTGTACCTGTTCCTGGGTAAGGCCAACATCAGCGGCAGGTTCTGTACGGACTATCTCTTGCCGGGTCTGTTCCTGCCTGGATTTTCTCTTTTGTTCTTCCGTACGTTTTCTCATGTACGCCTCCTTAAATCTGCTGAATTCCTTTGATATCCGGCTCAATCAGAAGTGAATAATTTGTATAATAAACAACGAATCCCGGTTTCCCTCCTGTCGGTTTTCTCAGATTCTTTTTCAGGGTGTAGTCAATCTCTACTTTTGGAGCCTGTCTGCCTTTGGAATAGTAGGCTGCCAGCCGCCCGGCTTCTTCAAAGGTTCGATCCGGCAATTCCTCTCCATTGGTCTTTACAATAACATGTGATCCCGGCTGACCTTTTGCATGAAACCACCAGTCATTGCCTGAAGCAAATTTGAATGACAGTTCTTCATTCTGATAGTTATTTTTTCCCACATACATGTGAAATCCATCACTGGATACATAATGGAAAGGTTTGGAGGTAATTTTTACTTTTTTTCCTGTTGTATACTTTCTTCGGATATACCCGTATTCTGTAAGTTCTTCTTTGATCTGAATCAGATCATCTTCAGAAACTGCAATATCCAGAGAAGCAGCAATGGATTCCAGATGGCGTATCTCACTGTCGGTTTCCTGAAGGAGTTTTTCCAGTGCATCAGCAGTTCGCTTTAACTTGCTGTACTTATCAAAATATTTTTTTGCATTCTCCTGTGGAGTAAGTGTGGGGTCCAAGGGGATATTGACCGTTTCATTCGTGTAATAATTCAGTGCTTCAAAAGATTTGATACCCGGCTCAAGTCCATAACCGTATGTATTGATCAGTTCGCCCCAGATCCGGTATTTATCCTTTTTTTCCGTGTCTTTCATTTGCTTCTGCTGAAGCTGATATTTTTTCACATTTCTCTCCAGAGAGGTCTGTACGATTTTTCTCAGGTCTACCGATTTCTGTCTGATTTTAGTGACCATATTTTTTTCGGCATAATAGGTTTCCAGCAGTTCTGATATTGATGAAAACTCCGTGACAGAAAAATCCTGGTACTGGGTAAGCTTCAATGAGGCAAATTCTACAGGTTCCTTTCCTTTATAAACAATATTGGGTTCAAACATACCCTGGCGGATATCCTCCATGATTCTCAGAAATGTATGGGAAAGGTGCAGTTTTTCCAGTGAACTTAACCCATCCGTGGGAACACCGCCGTCAATACCTGCACGGTAGCAGATTTCCTCAGCAATCAGCGGACTGATACCGGTGACAGAAGTATAAATGGCTTTTGCCGTCGGAGCCGGCTTATTCAGAATCTGTTCACAGAGTACATCCGCTGTCAACTCAAACGGATCTGCCTTAGCCTGTGTGGCAGGTATAAAATAGGGACGGCCCGGAAGCACTTTCCGGACAGAACTCATATGAGCAGATACGTGTTTGATACTGTCAATAATCTGTTCGTTATCATTTGTAAAAATAATATTACTGTGTTTTCCCATAATCTCCACAATGAGATATTTGGTACATAAGTCACCCATTTCATTCAGATGTTCGATTTCAAAACGAATGACTCTTTCCATACCCGGCTGGGTGATGGAAATAATTTTTCCGCTTCCAATGTGTTTCCGAAGAAGCATACAGAAATTAGGCGCAGTCAGCGGCCCGGGTTTATTATTTCCGGTGAGATAAATCAGCGGAAGAGAAGCACTGGCTGAAAGAAACAGGCGGTATTGGGTCCTATTATTTTTTATGGTAAGAATCAGTTCATCATTTTCCGGCTGGGCGATTTTATTGATCTTGCCGCCCAAGATGGTCTGGTTCAGGTCATGTACAATATTTGCAATGGTAATTCCGTCAAATGCCATAGATAGTCTCCTTATATAATACTATAATATGCGGATTTAAAATCCTGACTTTATTATAACAGAAAAAAAGGATTTGACTAGGGTTTTATAATGACTTATAATAGATTCATATGCATATTAATGAATTATTAAGTTCATCGAAAGAATTTCTATCGAATTATGCAAATTGATAATTACAGGAATTGATGACTATGATTAAAAGTATGACAGGCTTTGGAAGAGCTGAGATTCAGGACAATGATCGAAAGTTCACGGTTGAGATTAAGTCTGTGAATCATCGCTATCTGGATTTTAATATCAAGATGCCGAAGAAACTCAGCTTTTTTGAAAATGCAATTCGCGGTGTATTGAAAGAATACATGCAGCGCGGCAAGGTGGATGTCTTTATCACCTATGAGGATTTGACTCAGTCAAACGTTGTGCTTCAGTACAAGAAAGAAATAGCTGCACAGTACCTTCAGTATTTTCAGTCCATGGCTGATGATTTTGGACTGGAAAATGACGTGACGGTGTCTGTTCTTGGCCATCTGCCGGAAGTATTTGTTATGGAAGAAGCTTCCCCTGATGAAAAAGAACTATGGTCCCTGCTGGAAACAACATTGCGTCAGGCATGCGAACAGTTTGCCCTTACAAGAAATACCGAAGGAGAGAATCTTCGCAAAGATCTGTTTGCAAAACTGGATGGCATGATTGTGGGTGTGGAACAGATAGAGGCACGTTCCCCGCAGATCATCAAAGAATATCGTCAGAAGCTGGAAGAAAAGCTTCAGGAACTTCTGGGAGATACACAGATCGATGAAAACAGAATCGCATCCGAGGTGATAATTTTCGCAGATAAAATCTGCACGGATGAAGAAACCGTACGTCTGAAAAGTCACATCCGGCACATGAAACAGGTATTGGAAGAAGGTGTCGGTATTGGCCGTAAACTGGATTTTATTGCACAGGAGATGAACCGGGAAGCAAATACGATACTGTCAAAGGCAAATGATCTGGACACTTCCAACATTGCCATTGATCTCAAAACGGAAATTGAAAAAGTAAGAGAACAGATACAAAATATAGAATAGAGGAAAGAGATTGGCAAGATTTGTTAATATTGGTTTCGGTAATCTGGTGAATGCAGAAAAAGTAGTCGCAGTGGTAAGTCCGGATGCTGCTCCGGTCAAGCGCATCGTTCAGAATGCCAAAGAGCAGGGGCGTATCATTGATGCGACACAGGGCCGCAGGACCAAAGGAGTATTGATCACAGAAGATACGTATGTGGTGTTGTCGGCACTTCAGCCGGAAACCATTGGAAAAAGGTTCCAGTCTGATAAAAATATTATTGAAGAAAAGGGTGACATGGATGAGTAAAAAAGGATGTCTGGTAATTATTTCTGGCTTCTCCGGTGCCGGAAAAGGAACGGTTGTCAGGGAACTGACCACTCGTTATGATAACTATGCACTTTCCATATCAGCAACAACCAGAGCCCCCAGACAGGGTGAGGAGAATGGAAGAGAGTATTTCTTTAAAACCAGAGAGGAATTTGAAGAACTGATCAGGCAGGATGCCCTGTATGAATATGCACAGTATGTTTCCAATTTTTACGGAACGCCGAAAGCCTACGTGCAGCAGCAGCTGGATGCAGGTAAGGATGTGATTCTTGAAATCGAAGTGCAGGGAGCATTGAATGTAAAAGCAAAGAATCCGGAAGCTCTTTTGTTGTTTGTAACTCCTCCGTCTGCTCAGGAACTGAAAAGACGGCTGATTGGCAGAGGTACAGAAACACTGGAAGTTATTAATGAGAGGATGGCGAGAGCATCCGAGGAAGCCCTTCTGATGGATCGTTATGATTATCTGATCATCAACGACAAGTTGGAAGAATGTACAGAAACCATTCACCAGCTGGTTCAGCGTGAACATCTTCGGATGTCTGCGAACCTTGATATGGTTGAAAAAATAAAAAAAGAATTGGAAGAGATGAAAGGAGAATAAATTATGATACATCCATCTTATACAGAATTAATCCAGGCAGTAAACAGCGGGAATGAACAGGACGATACTCCTGTTTGTAACAGCCGTTATTCTATCGTACTTGCAACCAGCAAGCGTGCAAGACAGATTATTGCAGGCTCAGATCCGCTGGTTCACTATTCTATGAATAAACCATTGTCTATTGCTGTGGAAGAAGTATATAAAGGAAAAGTTAAAATCATCCCGGATAATGCACCGGAACAGGAAGAAGAACAGCCTGCTGCTGCACCGGAAGAATAAATAAGTGAGCCCGGGTTTGTCAGCGAACCCGGGTTGGATTTTACAGAAAGGAATTCTTTATGAATATATTTTTTGTTTCACTGGGATGTGATAAAAACCTGGTTGATTCTGAAGAAATGCTGGGTGCTCTCACATCCGGCGGTTACAGAATTACGGACGATGAATCCAAAGCTGATGTGATTATTGTCAATACCTGTTGCTTTATCCATGATGCCAAGGAAGAAAGTATTCAGGCGATTCTTGAGATGGCTTCATATAAAGAGAAGGGGACGTGCAAGGCACTGATTGTGACCGGTTGTCTTGCACAGCGCTATAAAAAAGAGATCACACAGGAAATACCGGAAGTTGATGCCGTGCTTGGAACGAACAGTCAGGACAGCATACTGGAAGCGGTTTCAAAAGCACTGGAAGGGAAAGTCACACATATTTTTACTCCTCTGGTAGGGATACCTGAACTTCCAGGCAAACGAATGATGACCACAGGCGGTTATTATGAATACCTGAAAATTGCAGAGGGCTGTGATAAGCATTGTACCTACTGTATCATTCCTTCCATCAGGGGTTCCTACCGAAGTGTCCCCATGGAAAAACTGATATCTCAGGCAGAAGAACTGGCAGAACAGGGAGTAAAAGAACTGATTCTTGTTGCGCAGGAAACAACATTGTACGGGAAAGACCTTTATGGGGAAAAATCTCTCCATCTGCTTCTGAAGAAACTCTGTCAGATTCCCGGCATTCATTGGATCCGTATTCTCTACTGTTATCCGGAGGAGATTTATCCCGAGCTTATCGACACCATCCGCACAGAAAAGAAAATCTGCCATTATCTGGATCTGCCCATTCAGCATGCCAGTGACCGCATTTTAAAGAAGATGGGCCGACGGACAACAAAACAACAGCTGAAAGATATTGTCGGTGAACTTCGAAGAAATATTCCTGACATTATGCTTCGAACCACATTGATCACAGGATTCCCCGGCGAAACGGCCGAGGATCATGAAGAACTGATGGAATTTGTTAATGAAATGGAATTTGAACGCCTGGGTGTTTTCACTTATTCCCCTGAAGAAAATACACCGGCTGCTTTGATGGAAAATCAGATTGAAGAAGAAGTAAAAGAGAATCGAAAAGAGGAACTCATGGAACTTCAGCAGGAAATTTCGCTGGATAACGGTGAGAAACTGATCGGCAAAACATTAACGGTCATGGTAGAGGGAAAAGTAGCTGATGAAAATGCCTATGTAGGAAGAACGTATGGGGATGCTCCGGGAATTGATGGTTACATTTTTATTAATACCGGTGAATTGTTAATGTCCGGCGACTTTGTCCGCGTGAAAGTTACCGGTGCACTGGAATATGATTTGATAGGAGAGATTGAAGATGAATACACCGAATAAACTTACTTTGCTTCGTGTTATTTTGATTCCTTTTTTTGTTATCTGTATGCTGGCCGTTTCTGCCGGCTGGGGCAAATGGGCTGCACTTGCCATTTTTGTAATTGCAAGTCTGACCGATACCCTCGACGGCTACCTGGCAAGGAGAGATAACCTGGTCACTAATTTTGGAAAATTTATGGATCCACTGGCAGACAAGCTTCTTGTCTGTTCTGCCATGATCTGTCTGGTTGATCTGGAACGGATACCCAGCTGGGTGGTAATTATTATTATCGGTCGTGAGTTTGTCATCAGCGGTTTTCGTCTGATAGCTTCTGATAATGGCATCGTGATTGCGGCTAATTACTGGGGAAAGATTAAAACAGTTTGTCAGATGGTTATGATTATTGTAGTGATTGCCGACCTGGGCGGTGTATTTGGTATTGTGGAGCAGGTTCTGATTTATCTTTCTCTGCTGCTTACAGTGATCTCTCTGGCCACATATCTGTGGGATAACCGGAAAGTACTTTCCATGCAGGATTGAGATATGTGGAAACCCAGACACTGGGGCTTTGCCCGATCAAGAAAAGAATTTGAAAATACAGCTGTGCCGGCAGATGAAAGTACGGCACTGATAACGTCACAACAGGAAGAAGAGGATAAAACGATGATAGTTGAACTTGTTTGCGTCGGCACAGAATTGCTGCTGGGAAATATCGTCAATACCAATGCGGCATATCTTTCCGAGATGTGTGCCAGACTTGGACTGAGTATGTATTACCAGACAGTTGTGGGTGATAATGAAGAACGAATGACAAAAGTAATCCAACAGGCCGTGAATCGTTCTGATGTGGTCATTCTCTGCGGTGGTCTGGGCCCCACGCAGGATGATCTTACAAAAGAAGTCGCAGCCAAGGTCATGCATGTAAATCTTGTAGAGGATGAACATACCCGCAATTGTATTCAGGCATATTTTGACAATCTGTATGCCAACCGTCCGGATGCAAAAATAACGGACAATAACTGGAAACAGGCTCTCGTACCGGAAGGTTCCATCATTCTTGACAATGCCAATGGTACAGCACCCGGACTTATCATGGAAGATAACGGAAAAATAGTGATTCTTCTTCCGGGACCGCCTAATGAACTGATTCCTATGTTTGAAAATCAGGTATATCCCTATCTTCATGAGAAACAGCCGGAAGTTATTGTATCCCGCATGATTAAAATCTGCGGTATTGGTGAGAGTACGGTTGAAGACCGGATTCGCGATCTGATTGATGCACAGACCAATCCCACCATTGCCACTTACGCCAAAACAGGAGAAGTTCATCTGCGCATCACTGCAAAAGCTGCCGATCAGGAAGATGCAAAGAAACTGATCAAACCGGTGGTTCGTGAACTGAAGCTGCGATTTGGAAAAAATATTTATTCTACTGATGAGCATAAATCTCTGGAAGAGTGTGTGATTGACCTGCTGAAAGATCAGAATCTCGAACTGACTACCGTTGAATCCTGCACAGGCGGTGCCTTGTGTGCACGTCTTATTAATGTGCCCGGTGCATCAGAAGTGTTAAAACAGGGATTTGTCACATATTCCAACAAAGCCAAACATAAATTTACACTGGTTAAAAAATCCACCTTAAAAGATCAGGGTGCTGTCAGCAGTAAAACTGCCAAGGAAATGGCAAAAGGAGCTGTAGAGAGCACGGGATGCGACATCAGTGTGTCTGTGACAGGACTGGCCGGTCCAGAGGGTGGAACAAAAGAAAAACCGGTAGGCCTGGTATATATCGGCTGCTGCTATCGCGGAAAAACATATGTACGTGAATTCCATTTCAATGGAAATCGTTCAAAAGTACGGGAACAGGCAGTTGTGCAGGGACTTGTACTTCTGAGAGACTGCATACTCGAAAACTACTACAACGAATAAAATAGATTTTGTTGTTTCTTTGGAAAGGGGACGGAGAATCTCTGGAAGTTTTCAGAAGTTTCCGTCCCATTCCACTACCTAAGCATTTTCATAAGCATCAATATCCTGTCCATTTTTTCTATTTCTTTTGGACTTTTCCCCTTTTTTAATACTTTGATGATAAGTTCTGTTTCTTCCGGTGTGAACTGCATGCCTTGTTTTTTGGAGCTGGATGCTGCTTTCATCAGAAGTGGGAGAATATCATTTTGTGACTGGAAGTTTCCCTGGTTGATGAAGCTCTGGAGCATAGCCAGTTTTGCCGGATCAACAGAAGATAACAGCGGATCATTTTCCCATTTTGCCATCAATCTTTCACCTCCGGTGTTTCCTGCATCATCTGGATCAGCTGCAGCGTATTCAGTGCATAGAGAAGCTGATCAATTTGTTCTTTCATAGCGCCGCTGGTATATTGTTGAATGTCATTTAAAATATCTGCCGGCTGTATATGCTGAGGGGCAGACATGGCGGTTATATCGGGCTGATTTTTTTGAAAATAGGTGATTGTATTTATGAGTTCCAAAGCTTTCGCATAGACAGAAACGATCTGTTTACCGGATCCATTCAGGTAAGGAACGACTGCTTTCAGAATCTGGACAGAGTCCTGACATACCATAGAATCAAGCGGTGTCATCGGAGTGACAGAATCTTCGTTCATAATAAAATCCTTTTTTGTATAGCATATGTAATATGTTAAAAAGTAGAACTATTATTAACTCCTATGATACACGGATTTCTCCGCACTTTGTGCTCTCGAAATCCTAAAACCATGACCTTTTGACCCTTGTATCATATTATATAGCAGAGGAGGCGATATCATGGAACGGACAGTTATTCGTGGAAATGAATTCTATGAAATTGATCTGGAATGTGAAAAAAAGAAAAAAAAGGCTTCTCAGCCCTCTGTGGAAAAAGATAAGAAAAAGAAAGGTAGAAAATAGCAACGTATGTGGTATCTCCAATAAGCCAAAAAGCCCGGATAACCGGGCTTTTCGACTATGAGGATCAGCAGCATCCATTATTATTGCCGCAGAAAAGGAGAAGCAGAAGAATCCAGCAGCAGTTGTCACCGCCAAATCCAAATCCACATCTGTCTCCTCCATTATTACCACAGAGAGCCATAAGGATCAAAATCCAGATGATACAGCTGCAGTTTCCGTTGCCTCCGAAGATGCCATTGCCGAATCCAAATCCACATCCACATCCGCAGTCACGGTCACGATCGCATCCACAGTCACGATCACATCCACAGTTTGTTGCTGTAATATCACTCATGTTAATTCCTCCAAAATTTTATTTACACTTCATCATATGGAGAAAACCTGTCAAGTGTTACAAAGAACAGGGGTTATGTTGTAGAAAGTGAAGAAAAAACCTGATACAGATTCAGTGTGCCAAATCCCCATTCCCGGTTTGGATAATCAAGATAAGGGGAACGGTCAGCCCCCCGTATCAAATAGTTTTTAATTTCATATCCGGTAAAATATAGATACTCGCTTTGTTTTAGTCCCCATTCCAGCAGCTGTGCACAGGCACCTGCCGTCAGGGCGGCGGCTGTACTGGTTCCTGTTCCTTCCCGGTATCCGCCTCGAAGATTAGGAGCGGTCAGGCTGACACCAGGAGCAGCTATATCTGGCTTAACCTGATTGTTTCTTGTATATCCGCGGCTGGAGTGGGTATACAGACTTTTCGTACCGGAATCATATGCCGCAGTTGTAATTACATAAGTAGAATTTCCGGGAGTTGTGATCGTTGTATAGGGATCAGGCGTAAGAAATGTCACATCCGGCTGTACAAAACCTGTAATTGGAAGCCAAATGTGATAATCGCCATTTTGCCTGTTGGAAGTGTAAACATCAACTGTCCATATCCCGGGTGTGGGCTTTTCAAAACGAATAAAAATCAACTGATTGCCGGAAGTATTTTGTATCAACTCATAATTTAGATAAATGACTGTATCCTGCAAAAAGAAGCGGACCACCTCCGTTTTTCCCAGACGAGCAGGAATTTTCGGAATGACCTCCCCCACAGGGGAACGGAAGCCTACAGAAAATAATTCCGGAGGCTGTCCCCACAATTCAAGAAAAAATCCTGCCGTATTTTCCTGGACAAATATTTCCACTGAATCCGGCGTATTTGCTGTTTGCTGTAATCCCAGATAATGGTGTGCTCTTCCGGCTTCATTCCCGGCAGCTGCCACAGTAACCATTCCCGGCAGAGAATCCTGCTGACGTATGGAAATGTCAAGGGGTGTATAACCCATATGATCCCCCTGATTATTGCCCAGACCGATACAGATTACAAGAGGCATCCGCATCTTTCGGGAGATCTGAAACAGATATTCCACACCCGTCATAATATCGGATTCCTGATACACCGGGCCATTACCCGAAAAAAAGTAAAAATCTTTCAGATACTGTTTTGCTTCTTTCAATTTTACAACAGCAAGAGTTGCCAGTGGAGCTGCACCGGTAAAATCAGCATTTTCGTCAGGAGTTCCCGCAGCAATTCCAGCAAGCATGGTTCCGTGACCCTCTGTATCTGTACTGGGAAGGATGGAAAGAGGATTTTCACTCTGTAATGCCTGATTTATCTGTTCAGACGTGTATTCTGTACCATAACTAAAGGGTCCGTTATTCTCGGGGGAGGGAATGGTCTGATCCCAGATACAGGCAATTCTTGTTCTTTTACCCGGCAGCATAAATGCAGGATGGGTATAATCGATTCCAGTATCGATAAAACCGATTAGAATCCCTTCTCCTTTCAGATTAAGAGCCGGCTGGTTCTGAGCTTTGAGTATTCCCGATTCTTCCAGGGCTGATGTATCAAGTGTGGTAAAGAGATTCGGTACTGTACTGTAATTAAATGCCACGGGATTTTCGTTTGCACTGCCGGAAATCCTTATATGAAGCATGGCATAGATAGAATTGATTAACTGCGGGCTGTACTGTGCAAATGCCTGGAGAAATTGCTCCGGGGTGGTATAAGTGTAGGGAATCAAAAGATCGGCGTAATCATTGGAATAAATTTTTTCCTGAAGCTCATTCATATATCATAAAACCATTTTATTTGCAGTTTATTCTTCAAATGGGATAAATATACTTATTTACTGGAAGAGAGCAGGAGATTTTCGTCCAGCTGCCCCCATCCCTGACGATTTCTCGGATATCCAAGTGACCTGCATGCATATTTCAGCCGCATTTTCACCTCTACATTGGTCAGCTCGGGTTCCTGTTCCAGTAAAAGAGCAATGATTCCCGATACCTGGGGCGTAGACATGGATGTGCCGCTTTTGGCTGCATAGGAACCGGAAGAGGAACAGGCAATGATTCCTGCACCGGGCATTACCAGATCAGGTTTACAGATACAATCCTCTGTGGGACCACATCCGGAAATGCCCTTACAGGCATCCAGAAGATCACTGGATCCAACAGTAATTACCTTACGGCTGCTGCCCGGTGCTGTCACTGACCCCGGTGAAGGTCCCATGTTGCCGGCTGCGGTCACCACAATCAGCCCCTTATCCCAGGCTTCTTCCACTGCACGAATAAGTATGGATGCCGTTTTTGCTGAATTTCCTGTAGCACCTATGGAAATATTAATAATACGGATATTGTATTTTGCTTTCAGACTGCATATCCATTGGAGAGCTTCCACAACATTTTTCGCAATGCCATTTCCCTGTTTATCCAGTATTTTTGCACAAATCAGATGACTTCCAGGAGCTTTGCCACAGTATCTGCCTCTGGATAATTTTCCGCTTCCCGCAATGATTCCGGCTACATGTGTACCGTGACCATTATCGTCATAAGGGATTAAAGAATGTCTGGCGGTAAAATCACGAAATGCAATGATGCGCCGGTCAAAATCTATATGAGGATAAATCCCCGTATCCAGTACCGCAATTCCGATACCGGCTCCGGTGATAGATTGAGAATGCATAAAAAACCCCTTTTTATTATGATATGATACAAGGGTCAAATGTGGCAATTATATGATAAAATATTAGAATTAGAAGAACAAGAATTGTGGGTCTGAAAGTATTTCCAGAGCTGAACAAACTGATTATTCGAAAAGTGGGATGGTACGGGTTATCCCTGCGGACTTGTCCAGGCGGATATTCCTTTGAAAAGTTTATATTGACAATAATAACGGACGTTAGCTATAATAAAGAAAACGGACGTTAGCATTTTGAGCGTTTTACAAAAATGTATGGGAAGGAGAAATTTGTTTGCTGAAAATTGCAATCTGTGATGACAGAAAAGAAGACAAAGACAGAATGCATCAGTATGTTCAGCAGTTTTGCCTGGAAAAGATGCTGCAGGCTGAAATAAAAGTATTTGATCATCCGGATGCTCTGATCTGTGCATGTGAGAAATTAAGGCCACATATTTATATTCTTGACATTGTGATGCCTATGGTAAACGGAATACAGGCGGCAAGGGAACTAAGGTGGAATCAGCCGGATGCACAGATTATTTTTGCCACATCCGAAGAGTCCTTTGCACTGGAATCTTTTGATGTGAATCCTGTAAATTACATATTGAAACCTGTAAAAAGGGAAAAGCTGTTTGAGACATTAGATTTGGCCATGAAGCGAATCCATCTGGAGGAAGGAAATACAGTTACTATTAAAGTGAAAGGCGGATATCGTACAATCCATTTGGGAGACATTATGTATTTAGATTATCGAAACCATGTGGTAAGTTATCACTTGTTGTCAGGAGAGACGATTTCTACAAGTACACTTCGTATCGGGTTTGCTGAGTATTTGATGCTAAATCATGAGGAAGACGATATTGTATTATGTCATGAGTCTATAGCAGTTAACATTCAGTCCATTGATAAACTTACCAAAACAGATCTTATGGTAAGAAGCCGGGAGATCCTTCCGGTGGCAAAAAGCCGGTATGCACAGGTGGCTGAAAAATATATGAGTTATAGATTCCATTAAATACGAGTAAGGAGAGAAAACATGCCGATAGATATGTCAGCAACAGAACTTTTGTTGGGTGTGGGAGATTTTCTGACGATTTATTTTTTTGGATATATGCAGAAAACCTTCTATGAAAAAAGGAAGTGGATCATAGACAAAACATGGATGGTACCGGTCATCTACCTGCTTGACTGGTGCATGCTTTTTATGGCAAATCTGCAGGAAATTCCGCCACTGAATCTCTTTGCGATGATTACAGCATATATGCTCCCTTTGTTTTTGATCTATCATGTTAAGAGTTTTCGGGAACTGACCAATTTCTTCTTCTATATGGTAGGAACCATGGTGATGGAGGTTGTTCTTGGGATCAGTGGAGGATATCTGAACAATGAAATGGGATTCCGTACCCAGTATGAACTGATCACACCACAGACAGCACTGCTTATGAATTTTATGGAAATGATTCTGGTAATTATCATCTGCAGATTCGGAAGTAAGGAAAAAGATAAAAAATCAGATCACATGATTTTTCTGCTTATGGCAATGCCTCTGGTTTCCGTAGTTCTGATCGTTGTGGATATGTTTTTGTTAGCAATGGGGAAGTATGATAATTTTAATTCGGGACAGTTTCTTCGAATGGCAGTCTTGCTGGTCATTGTAAATATTGCAGTTTTTGTAATTCTTGAAAAGTACACAGGTTTAATGAAGCATGAGATGGAACTGGTACAGGAAAAGACCAAATTGGAATCGGATGCATACTTCATGGAAATTGCGGCAAAAAACATGAAGGAACGGCTTCAGTTAACAGAAAGTTCCATGCAAAAGTATCGGGTGATGCGACATGACAGAAGGCATTTTGAAGCGTTATTGTACCAATTGCTTGAAGAAGGAAATACAAGGGAAGCAAAGAAGTATCTGGCGGAACGTCTTGCAATGGAACCGCATCCGGTGATGAGATACTGTGAAAACACCACAGTAAATGCAGCCATCAGCCATTATACGGCTTGTGCCAAAAGGGAAAAGATTCCAATGACGGTTTCAGCCAATATTCCCAGTGGGCTTTCCGTGAATGAACTGGAATTTGCGATTGTCATCAGTAATCTGCTGGAAAATGCAATCAATGCCTGCCGTAAACTTCCTGAAACAGAGCGATACGTGAAACTGACAGCAAAACACAAAAATCAGTTGCTGCTGGAAATTGAGAATTCATGTGACAGAAAGGTTATGCTTGACGAAGATGGCTATCCATTTTCCAGAGATGAAAATCATGGAATCGGAACCAGGAGTGTATTAGCCTTTGTGAAAAAAACAGACAGTGAAATTTGTTATCTCACAGAAGAAACGAGATTCCGGGTTCGGATGATCATTTAGGACAATAGGTGAACAGAAGAAGAATGATTTCTATCAATCAAATATCGTCTAATTCAGTGTAAAACAGACCGAAATCCGTGTGGTTCCGGTCTTTCTTTTTTGAAATGTGGTATCTTCGGGACAGGACAAAGAAAAGGAGAAAAGATTGTGAGTAAGCAGGAGAATATCATCGAGATTCATCATTTGAATAAGAGTTTTGGAAAGGTAAAGGCAGTAAACAATCTGAGCTTTCGTGTGAAAAGAGGAGAACTGTTTGCTTTCCTGGGTGTAAATGGTGCAGGAAAAAGTACGACAATCTCCATGATTTGTGGTCAGTTAACTGCAGATGGCGGAGATATTTGGGTAAATGGCTGGAATGTAAATACTTCAGGACATCAGATCAAAGAAATGACGGGTGTTGTTTTTCAGGACAGCGTGCTAGATAAACCATTGACTGCAAGAGAAAACTTAAAAAGCAGAGCTGCACTGTATGCCATCACAGGGAAAAAGTTTAAAGAACGCCTGCAGGAATTGATTACGATTTTTGAACTACAGGAGTTTATTGACCGTCCTGTAGGAAAATTATCAGGCGGTCAGAGGCGAAGGGTGGATATTGCAAGGGCTCTGATTCACCGGCCACAGTTATTGATTCTGGATGAACCGACCACTGGTCTGGATCCCCAAACCAAGAAGATGATCTGGAGCATTATTGAAACACTTCGTGAGGAAGAGGGTCTTACGGTTTTACTGACAACCCATTATATGGAGGAAGCAGCATCCGCCGATTATATTGTGATCATCGATCATGGCCATATTGCGGCAGAAGGTACTCCGTATGAATTGAAGAGTGAATATGTGAAAGATTATCTCTCTATTTATGGAGTGACCAGAGAGGAAGTGGAAAGCCTGGGGATGGTATATGAAGAAATCAGGGATGGATACCGGATTGCCGTTGAGACACCTCTGGCAGCTACCGGTCTGATCGTAAACCATGCATCTGTATTTCGTGACTATGAGATCGTAAAAGGTGGGATGGATGATGTATTTATCACAGTGACAGGAAAAAAACTGGGAGGTGAACAGTGATGAGAACATTTATAACATTGGTTGACAGAAACCGAAAACTATTTTTCAGGGATAAGGGAATGCTTTTATCCTCTTTGATCACCCCCATTATCCTGATTGTTTTATATGCGACATTCCTTGCCAAAGTGTATAAGGATTCTTTTACATCCAATATTCCTGCAGTGGTGGATATTTCAGAAAAGCTGATCAACGGAACGGTTGCAGGACAACTTGCGGCAGCCCTTCTGGCAGTCAGTTGTGTAACGGTCACCTTTTGTGTCAATCTGACCATGGTACAGGACCGCGCTTTTGGAGTACGGAAGGATTTTGATGTATCGCCGATCAGAAAGCCCATGATCTATCTTGGGTATTTCTTTTCCACAGTGTTGAATTCCCTGATGGTGAATGTATTGGCTCTGGCATTCTGCCTTGGATACATAGGGATCATGGGCTGGTATCTGACAGTGACAGATGTGGCTTTATTGATGTTGGATCTGCTTATCCTGGTATTATTTGGTGCCGTTTTATCCAGCATTGTCTGCTATCCGCTGAAAACACAGGGGCAAATGTCGGCAGTAGGAACGATTGTCAGTGCCGGATACGGTTTTGTCTGTGGAGCCTATATGCCAATCTCCAACTTTGGAGAGGGACTGCAGAAAGTTATGAGTTATCTTCCGGGGACATACGGAACAGCATTAATTAAAAATCATATGCTTCGAGGTGTGTTTGAAGAGATGGAAACAAAAGGCTTCCCGGCAGAGGTTGTCAATGGAATTGCGACTTCCCTGGATTGCAATCCGACATTTCAGGGAAGTGTCGTTGAACCGGAGTATATGATGCTGATTATGATCGGAACGGTTGTGCTGTTAGGTGGATTATACTTACTGATTACGGCATTGCCGGAAAAAAAGTAAACGGTAAATGACTTTCGCAGGAAATGGAAGGTGGCATCTATGACACGGGACGGGATGTACTTTGAAGTGCCAAATAAAAATGGAAACGTGTGGCCAGGGAATCTGTGTCCGGCATATACACCCAGGGAAGATGCAATAGAAAGTCTGAAAGAATGCTGGTATTGCAGATATGCGGATTTTCATTTAAAAGAAGAAAGAGCTTTGGAGATAGGAATATGCAAATGGCCGCATAAAGTTTTGTAAAAGGAGAACGAGGTTGTAACATAATGAGTGTTTTTTCGAAAGATGATCATATATCAAACTTTGAAAAAAGGAAAAGAGACTGGAAAATATGGTTTCTATACTTTCTGTCCTTTTGCTTTATTGGCTGGTTATAAATGACGAAGGCAGTTATGATATGAAGCTGTTGGGAAAAAAAATGAACCCTGAAGCAAAGCTTTTCAAATTGGCAGAAAATCACGGTGTGATGGTGATGATTTCCATTTTTGCTGCATTACTTGGCATTGCCTCGTTGGCGAATGGAATCACTTTAGGTGTAAAAACGATAAAATAAAGGAAATGAAAAAGAGAACAATGATACAATGGATTAGAAAATTTGATTCAAGAAAAGCAGGAATAATCAGTGCTACCGTATTTAGTTTTATATTTTTTGACAGGTTAATAATTCATTAAAACGAAGGAATGAAAACAATGAGAATTGTAATGTTGAATGGACAGAATCATAAGGGAAGTACTTATCATATCGGACGAATGATTGGGGATAAGATTCCCGGTAATAATGAAATCAGAGAATTCTTCTTCCCGAGGGATCTGAATCATTTTTGTGTGGGATGTTATAAATGTATTGATGATGAAAAGGAATGTCCATATTATGAGGAGAAAAAGGTTATTCTTGATGTTATCGAAGATGCTGACGTGTTGATTGTAACAACACCGACTTACTGTTCGCATGTATCAGCACCGCTGAAAGCATTTATCGATCTGACGTTTGATTACTGGATGTCGCACAGACCGAGAAAATGCATGTTCAGTAAGCGTGCGGTAATTGTTTCGACTTCTGCAGGATCCTCGCCGAAATCGGCAATAAAAGATGTGGAAGATGCTTTGTTTTATTTGGGTGTGCCGTCTATTACGAAATACGGAATCGCTGTTCAGGCAATGAACTGGGACGGAGTCAGGATATCCAAAAAAGAAAAAATTGATAAGGATACAAGCCGAATTGCCGCCAGATTAAGCAGAAGAGAGAAGCCACATGTTGGAATCAAGACGAGATTCATATTTCATATGATGAGGATGATGCAGAAAAGCGGCTGGGGATCTTCGCCTGTGGAAAAAGAGTATTGGGAGAAAAATGGATGGCTTGGAAAAAAACGGCCATGGAAATGACGTAAAGGTTCATTATCGTTTGCAGGAGGGAAACTAATGAAACAAGAACAAATGAAGGATACATATGAACATAAATCTGCAATGAAGATTTCGATCAGAAAATGGAAAACAACAGATGCAAAGTCACTTGCATCCGCCCTATCTAATCGCAAAGTAATGAATAACCTGAGAGATGGATTGCCATATCCATATACCGAAAAAGATGCGTTGGAGTATATTCATTTTATCAACAATTCCGATGCGAACGATACATTTGCATATGCGATTGATGTGGATGGTACAGCGGTAGGAAGTATAGGGGCTTTCCGGCAGGGAAATATCCATTCTCGTACGGCGGAGCTTGGGTATTATCTGGCAGAAGAATATTGGGGAAAAGGAATTATGACAGAGGTTGTAAGACAGCTTTGTGAAAAGCTTTTTATAGAGACAGATATTCTTCGGGTTCAAGAATGGTCAGGTATTGGACATGGCTTTATATGCCTATACCAGACAGGATAAGCAGTTGCCGGTAAGGCGTTTATATCCGGAAGAGATTCAGAGTGCGCTTGATCTGTGCTGGGAAGTTTTTCTTCAATATGAAGCACCGGAATATTCCGAAGAGGGTATTCAGGAGTTTCTTCCGCAGGTCATCTCCCTGCAACACAGATGTTTTTTGGAAGGATCACCGGATTGATTCTGTTTCGCTGTTTTCTGCTGAATGGTGCATTTGCCCTGTTCTTTGGAAGATGGTTCCGTAAGTATGGTATCCAGTACGCAATGTTAGGACATTTCGGAATTCATTTCATATCAAAAATGATACTGATTTGTGTGTTATAATTTATTTGATGATTGTCTTGAACAAAGAGAGATCAATTGAAAAACAGTGGAGAATAGATATGAAAAAAGATTATATGGAAGCCTGCATGAATGCTACGCGTCAGCGCATCATACAGGTCATTATGATAAATAAGGAGGCAACCTCTGCCGAAATAGGGGAGGAATTGCCGGATATTCCGAGAGCCAGTCTTTATCGTCATATAAAAGTGCTTCTGGATGCGGAAATCATAACTGTGGTAAAGGAAGAATTCAAACGTGGTTCCATGGAAAAGACCTATGCCATTGCACCCCAGAGGCCTTATGACGATACCAATGAAGAATACAACAGTATGATTCAGTCGGCACTGATGGGACTACAGGGAGAATTTTACCGTTATTTCAACGGAGAGAATCCAGATCCACAAAGAGATCTTCTTACTGTTGGATCGGCTTCGCTTATGATGAGTGATGATGAAATGATGGAATTTATCAAAGCCTACGGCGAACTGATTCAGAGATATATGCCAAACAAAGCGGGCGAGGGAAGGAAGGTAAGAAAGGTAACATTTGTGATTTCACCGAATGAGGGAGATGTTTTGAAGTGAAAAAATTGGATTAATTGGTGGAACTGGACCAGAATCCACACTGATTTATTACAAATCATGTCGCTCTATGCATCTAGTCCGGTATCAGGTGCGGTTTGGAAATAAAATACAGTTTTCATGAAGGCAATGTCCATAACCCCTCCGGCATATTCCATCACCAACATCAGGTGTTTTAAAAGTACATGAGAGTGTTACTGCAAGAGCAGAGCTGGCAGGCAGCTCTGCCGTCCTAGTCGAAAGACATAGCACGAATTCAGAAGAAAAAATCTGATTACATCTCTATAATGGAATCCAGTAAAGGAGAGATGTAATTATGGATATAAGAGAAATTAAGGAAAACAAACTTAAAACAATTTTTCGGTTTTCCGTTCCAAGCATCATAGCAATGCTTTTACAAACTGCGATTACAATCACCGATGGCTATTTCACCGGTAACTATGTGGGCGAAAATGCACTGGCAGCGATTAACTTGGGGTTACCGATTCTGTATTTTTACCTGGGTGTGGGTCTGTGCGTCGGTGTCGGCGGAACAGTCATATGCGGAAGACTTCTGGGAGCAGAGGAGAAGAACAAGGCTTCTGAGGTGTTTTCCCAGACACTGGTGACTGCCGGGGTGATCTGCATACTCACATCCATCGCAGTGTTCCTGTTGTTTTCCCCAATCCTGAAGGTGCTGAGAGCGGATGGAGAACTGTCCGGTTTCTTTATGCAGTATTACCATATTATGCTGTTCACCTATCCGCTGATGGTGGTTGGTACGATACTGGGAATGTTTCTCCGTGTAGATGGGAAACCGCAGATCTGTATGCTGGTCGGTATTTTAAGCTGTGTTCTGAATGCCATACTGGACTTTCTTTTTGTTGGCAGGTTGTCCATGGGGGTACAGGGCAGCGCCATCACCTCCCTGATCGTCCAGATCATTGGGGTCTTCGTCCAGCTTGCATGGTTCCTTCGTACGGCTGGAAGTATCGGCTTCCGACGTTTTCGATTTGACAAAGCTGTAAGTCGGGAAACGATTCTGAATGGTTCTTCCGAGTTTATCGGAGAGATGGCAAGTGCAATTTCCATGTTTGCTTTTAACTATGTCCTGATGAAATATGTGGGAGCAGAGGGCGTTGCCGCGTTTACGATTCTTGGATACGCAGTTTACGGATACAGCATGATTTCAATTGGATTTGGACAGGGACTTACACCCCTCGTAAGTATTTGCTGGGGGGCAAAGGAACAGAAAACAGCGATGGAACTTCGCAGGATCATGAATAAAGTTTTATTCACAATCGGCGTACTGTTTGCGGTGTTCTTTTTCATGTTTGGAAAACAATATGCAGGTATGTTTGGCTGCGGCAACAGTGTAGCCTATATGGTATCCGCAGGTTTCCGATTTTACACAGTCACATTTCTGTTCATGGGATATGATGTGATCAACTCCATGTATTTTACCAGCTGTGGGGATGCACTTAGCTCTGCACTCATCTCATCTTTGCGGGGCATCATTCTTCTCCTTGGATTTACCTTCCTATTTTCAGCCCTTTGGGGGATGACGGGAGTATGGCTGGCTGCTCCGATCACAGAAGTTCTCACAACGATGGTTTCGGCAGGCTTAATCACAAAGCATAAGAAAATGCTGGAAAGCAGGTGATGGAAAATGGAAGAGAAAGACAGTACTACAATTCGGCGTGCCGTCATCAATAAAGCCATCGGCTTTATCTTTGATAATATGGAAGAAGAAATCGCAGTTGACGATGTTGCGAAGCATTGCGGTTATTCCAAATACCATCTGATGCGTATGTTCAAAGAGGACACCGATGAAGCGCTCTACCAGTTTATGAAGCGTGTTCGGTTGGAAAGAAGTGCATGGAGGCTCAAGGTAGAAAAGGATAAAAGTGTCGCCGAGATCGGTATAGACTACGGCTATTCTTCTTCCAACTTTGCAACAGCATTCAAGAAACATCTGAATATTTCCCCGGTAGACTTCCGGAAGAGAAGCGAACAGATGGTAGAGCAGAGTTCGTTTGCGCACGGGATATCCATTGACGCACTGGAAAAGTCGGAAAACCTGATCACTGTTGAGAAGCTTGACAGCTTTTTGGTTGTGTATGAGCGCAAGAAAGGCAATTATCACGATTTACCGGAGCAGTGGCGTAAGTTTATCAAAAAGTATGAACACCTTTCTTCAGCGGATACGATTTATATGGAATCCACAATCGATGATCCGTCCATAACAGACGAAGACAGGTGCATGTATGAGCTCTGTCAAACGATTTCTCCGGATCATCCGGCACTGAAAGAGGATTCCGGGATTCTTACCCATAACTTTGAAGGCGGCAAATATGCGGTTTATCACTATAAGGGTTTTCCGCAGTTTCTGTTTATGGTATATCAGGAGGTTTTCTGCAGGTGGCTTTCGAAAACGGGTAACCAGCTGGATAACAGACCGATATTTGATATATACCGAAATATCAGAGAAGATGGATATATGGAAATTGATATCTGGCAGGTTCAATACATTATTAAAAATAGAGGTGAAGGATAATGGATGCGGCATTCATCCGGAAGACATCCATCATATTTTTAAGAGGTTTTACAGAAGCAGATTTTCTAAGGATTCGCAGGGGCTTGGCTTAGGGCTTTCACTGACAAAGGCCATTGTGGAGGCACACGGTGGAACCATAGAGGTTGACAGCCAAATAGATGTTGGCACAATGTTTATTATGAATTTCCTGATTCCTACAAAATAGTAGTATTGCTGTAATAATGCTGTAGGGTTTATGAAATATGATAATTGCATGAACTTCAAAATGTATTTTTAATAGAAAAAGGAGACAGGAATCATGAATTTATTAGAAGTAAAAGACATATCAAAGACGTATGGAAGTGGGGAGACGGCGGTAGAGGCATTAAAGAATGTAAGCTTTTGCGTCGAAAAAGGCGAGTTTTTAGCCATTGTTGGAGAGTCCGGTTCCGGAAAGAGTACGCTGCTGAATATGATTGGAGCACTTGATGCACCAACTGCAGGCAAGGTCATTATTGACGGCAAGGATATCATGGCAATGAAGGACGATGCTGCTACCATTTTCAGAAGAAGAAATATTGGATTTATTTTTCAGGCGTTCAATCTGATTCCGGAGCTTACGGTGGAACAGAATATTGTATTTCCGCTTTTGCTTGATTACCAGAAGCCGGATAAGAAACATCTTGATGAACTTCTGAAGGTTTTGAATCTTGAGAATCGAAGAAAACATTTGCCAAGTCAGTTGTCCGGGGGACAGCAGCAGAGAGTGGCCATAGGTCGTGCACTGATCACCAGGCCAAGCATTATTCTGGCAGATGAACCTACCGGAAATCTGGATTCAAAAAACAGCAGTGAAGTAATTGCGTTGTTAAAGGATGCCGCCAGAAGATATGAGCAGACAATTATCATGATTACCCATAACAGAGTCATCGCACAGTCTGCAGACAGAATCCTGCAGGTAAAAGACGGCGTGGTTACGGATCTTGGAAACGTGCAGGCATAAAAAGGAGGCAATACTATGAGAAGTTATTTGAGTTTAGCCTCCATTCAGGCCAAAGCACATAAAAGACAGAACAGGATGACTATTTTTTGCATCATGCTTGCAGTCATTCTTATTACAGGTGTTTTTACTATGGCAGATATGGAATATCGCCACGAAACTGCGAGAATGATGGAAAATCATGGTAATTGGCATGTTGCACTTAAAAATATTACAAAAGAAGAAGCGGAAGCTGTATCAGAGGAAGTACGGATAAAGGAAGGCTGCTGGTATGATGTTATTAATTATGACCTGGCTAAGGGCTACAGTATAAGTGGAAAGCAAACGGTAGTCTGTGGATCAGATGAAAACTGGGACAAGATCATGTTCTGCATGAGGGAAGGAACACTACCAAAAAGTGAGAGCGAAATTGCAGTGACCGAAAACTACAGACGTCAGTTTTCCAAAGAAATCGGTGATACGGTTTCCTTAGTGACACCGGCCGGAAGTTATGAATATGTGATCAGTGGAATTGTAAAAGATGAAAATATGCTTCAGGAATATGATGCCCTGGGTGCCTTTGTCAGCATGGACTCTTTTGAAAAGATTATGAAAGAAAATGGGGAAAGTATGCAGCCGGTTTACTATATTCAGTTCAGTAATACATGGACCATAAGAAAGACCATAGATAAACTTATGGCAGATCATGGGTGGGACAATTCGGTTGTATCTGAAAATGCGGCTATTCTTGGTATTATAGGGATGAGTAGCAGTAGTTACGTGGTAGGTTTGTACGGTATAGCATTGATCCTTGTGATCCTTGTAATGCTTTCCGGTGTACTCATGATTGCAGGAAGTATGAACAGCAATATTGCTGAGCGCATCCAGTATTTTGGAATGCTCCGCTGTATCGGAACAAGCAAGGCTCAGATAAAGCACATCGTAAGACTGGAAGCATTAAACTGGTGCAAAAAGGCGATTCCGCTTGGAATTATCGCTGCAACAGTTATATCCTGGGGAATCTGTGCGGTGCTTAGATTTGGAATTGGCGGTGAGTGGGAGAATATGCCTGTCTTTAAGCTTAGTCCAATAGGAATCGTCAGTGGAACGGTGATAGGAATTATCACTGTTCTGATAGCTGCCAATGCACCGGCAAAACGGGCGGCAAAAGTGACGCCGGTGGAAGGAATATCAGGGAATACAGAAAATAGAACTACCAAAAAGGCAGCCAACACAAAACTTTTCAAAATTGAAAATGCACTTGGAATCCATCATGCTGTTTCACAAAAGAAGAGTCTCATTATGATGACGGGATCATTTGCATTAAGTATGATTCTGTTTTTGAGTTTTTCGGTAATGATTGACTGGATTGGTCATGCACTCAATTCCAACAAACCATATTCGCAGGACATGTCAGTTTATGCTGAAGATTATGCTTCTGTTTTGCCACAGGAGCTTGTAAATGAGATTGGTAAAATTGACGGCATCAAATACGTATATGGGAGAATGCACATCTGTGATGAAATGACCTCCACAAAAGATGTAAACAGAATGGATCTGATTTCATATGAGGACCTGCAGTTTGACTGGGCAAAGGATGAGTTATTATCAGGCGATATCGAGGCGGTAAAGAAAGGCAGCGACAACGTTATGGTTGTTTTTGATAAAAATAATCCGCTGACTCTTGGCGATAAAATCTGGTACAGGGGCAGCGAACTGACCGTAACAGCTGTGCTTGGGGACAGCCCGTTCAGTTCATCCGACATACCGACGGTTCTCTGTTCTGAGGATACTTTCGGAAAGCTTACCGGAATTGACGAATATGCTGTTATTGATATTCAGGTTACAAAAAAGGCAGACAAGGATATCGATCAGAAAATCAGAAATCTTATTGGAGATGATATAAAGCTGAGCGATGGACGAGAAAGTAAAAAATCGGTCAACAGCACCTATTTGGCATTTTCACTGCTTGTCTATGGTTTCCTTGGGTTGATTGCCCTAATCACAGTTTTCAATATTAACAACAGCATTTCCATGAGTGTATCTGCCAGAAATAAGCAGTATGGAATCATGAGAGCAATCGGTATGGATAGCAGGCAGATCAGTAAAATGATTTGTGCGGAGACGTTAACTTATGCAATTTCTGGTATATTAACCGGCGGAATCCTTGGTTTACTTTTGCATATGGAGTTTTTCCGGTTAATCATTTCTTCATACTTTGGCACACCATGGACGGTTCCGGTTAAGGAATTACTCATCATTTTGCTTGTAGTGGTATTTGCTTGTGCAACGTCTGTTGTGAAGCCGGTAAAGAGGATTTTATCCAATACAATTACGGAAACGATAAGTGAATAGTTCTTTTATGAAAAATCCAGTGTAAAACAGACCGGAATCCGTGTGATTCCGGTTTTTCTATTAAGAATGTGGTATCCTTGAAATCAGAAAAATGATTGGTGGAGAAAAGAATATGGAAAAGAAATCAATTAAGGAAATCGTATCAACAGTTATGAAGGCATTAACTTTAGCAATGGGAATTGCAGTTATAGTTCTGTCCTGTATGGGGCAATTGGAAGTTCAGACTGCGATAACAATGCTGGGAATCGGTCTTGCCAGTGCAGGCATTTCCATGTTGGAGAAGAAGTAACAAATCATTATTACAAAATAAGGGAGAGGAGCCAGAGAAGATGATGCCTGATATAATAGAAAAAATATACTCGGAAAGGCTTTCGATACGAATTCTGTGGCTTACAGTTGCATTTGTCGTAATCTTTTATGAGGTTACCATTCTTAGCTACTTTTTATTGCCGGAAGGTTTTTTACTGAAGAAAAACAGCGTGACGGATTTTACAACATCGAAGAACTTTTTGGTGTGTGCAATGCAGATATTTTCATATAACATGCTTTCCATCGTAGTTGTTATTTTTGGAAGTTTGTTTGCACGTAAAAAGGAAGGTGAGAAATGCTATAAATCCTATGGCTGTCTGGGATTCTTTGTGTTTATTATATTGAATGCCATTACGCTTGGAACATGGTCTTTTACTGTAAACACAAACAGCGTTCCGTTAATGGAAAGAATCATTCGAACTTTCGATATCGTGCATAATGCAGGATTACTGGAAATGTATGGTCAGCTACTGATTACCGGTTCTCTTGCGACGAAGTATCTGGTAATGACGGAAGGGAAAAATACAACAACAAGAAAAATCATGGATTTGAAGATGAAAAGATCAGAGATTATCACTCTTATTGGTGGGTTACTTCTGATGTTTGCCGGAGCATTGATTGAAAGTCATGCTATATTACGTTGATTTATTATTCCGGTACAATTTACACGTACAAAAGTTGGAGATTTGAGTATGAGGACAGTAATTGTTCGTAAATTCCGGGAAGGTTTAAAATCAGGAGGATGAACATCTATGAAACCATCTGCTATTATATACACATCAAAAACGGGTCATACCCGGCAATATGCATTTCTGTTAGGAAAAGAGATCGGACCTCCGGTTTATTCTTATGATGAGTCTGTATCCCAGCTGCCTGGTGGAAGCAATGTGATTTATATGGGCTGGATTCACGCAAGTCATATCAAAGGCTATTCCGGCGCAGCTAAACGTTTTTCTGTTTGTGCTGTCTGTGGTGTTGGGTTATGCGATACCGGAACATTGATATCCGAAGTACGAAAGGCCACGTCTATTCCGGAGGATATTCCATTGTTTACGCTTCAAGGTAGCTTTGACAGAAGTAAATTAAAGGGTATGGATAAGCTGATGATTTCCATACTTACAAAAGGATTATCTGCACAAAAGTAGCGCTCTGCTCAAGATGAACGAATGCTGGAACTGTTGAGCAAAGATGCCAGCTATGTAAATATGGAAAATCTTTTCAGGATCCTACAATGGTACAGTGAGAAAAAATGAATTTGGAGGAAAGAAATATGTATGAATACAAAGTAGAAACTTATAAGGTTAAGGTTGCAGCTAATGAAATGAATAAGTTAGCAAGTGAAGGGTGGAGAGTAATTGCTGTAACGCCCAATGAAGCGATGGGGTTCGGACTTGTGGTAACATACGATCGCAAGAAGGATTGTATATAACTTTTAGTTTTTTGCTCTAAGCGGAGGCAGTGACAATGAGATTTACGATAGAGCATTTTGACTACCAATCACAAAATTCAAGGAGGTACATAAGAATGAGAAAAATGATTGCATACTGTGGACTGGATTGTGAGAAATGCGATGCATATATCGCAACAATCAACGATGATCAGACCTTACGTGAAAAAACAGCGAAGGCATGGAGCGAAATGAATCAAGTTCCTATTTTACCTGAGCATATCAATTGTCAGGGCTGCCGTACAGAGGGAATCAAGACGGTATTTTGTGACAGTCTTTGTGAAATCCGTCAATGTGCACTGAAAAAGGGTGTCAAAACCTGCGGCGATTGTCCGGACATGAAAACATGCAAGCTTGTTGGGATGATCATTTCTAATAACCCTGATGCCTTGAAAAATCTTGAAACAGGAGATTAGGCATGATAAAAAGGTAAAGTTGACAGATTCGGAAACAAGTACTATACTGACTATATAATTAATTTTGGTCAAAAAAGAGGTGAAGCATTTGCCAAAGTGTTATTCGGATCAGGAACGGGAGTATATTAAAAAACGGTTGAAGGAAGAAGCCGTTGCCTGCATGGGGCAGTTCGGGATTCGGCGCACCACCGTTGATGAGCTTGTAAAGCGGGTAAATATCCCCAAAGGAACTTTTTATCTGTTTTACAAATCCAAGGAACTTCTTCTGTTTGATGTGATTCAGGAGCAGCATGAGCTGGTCAATCAAAAACTGTATCAAGCCATATCTGAGGTTGCTGATCAGTCGTTGTCGGCAGAAAAACTTACGGATATGATTTATGAGTTTTATAAGATGACAGAAGAAATGCCAATTTTTAGGGTAATGGATTCTGAAGAAATCGAATTGCTGGTACGCAAACTGCCAAGGGAAGTAGTGGAAGCACACTTACAGGACGATACGGATACGATTCAAAAAATGTTTGCTCTGCTTCCTGTGAAAAAAGAAGCAGATGTGAAAATGATGAGTGCCGCATTTCATGCAATTTATTATGCCACACTTCACAAAAAGGAAATTGGCGAGGAAGAGTATGATCAGGCACTTCGCATGTTGATATATGGTATTGTAATTCAGATTATATAGTCCGGTGAAAAGCCGGACTTTTCAAAAACTCTTTATTGACTATATAAAATGTAATAGTCAAATATACATAAAGGAGAATATGAAATGATAAAAGTAGACCATCTTACGTTCAGTTATACAAAAAAGGCATTTATTCAGGATATGAGTTTTTCGGTTTCCGAAGGAGAAATATTCGGTTTCCTGGGTACAGCAGGTGCAGGAAAGAGTACGCTGCAAAAGATCCTTTTGGGGATGCTGCCAAACTATCAAGGTTCTGTGATTGTAAACGGGACAGAGTGTAAAAAACATCATCCGGATTTTTATGAATCCATCGGTGTGGATTTTGAGTTTTCCACGATGTATGAGAAGTTGTCTGCAAGAGAAAATCTTTGCTTCTTTTCATCGTCGTTGAGAACGAAGTAGCCGACAATATGTATCAGCGGTCAGAACTGGATTATCTGATTTACAATGCACCGCTTGAGTATGCAGACCTTATTTTGAATGGCGATCCCGAAGCATATTTGAAAACAGTAACTGAATACAAGCCTTTAGACTAATCTTATAGGTAATGCTGCTTGCACCGACAGTAAAAAGTCAGTGCAAGCGGCATTTTTTACGTTGTATAATACTGCGCCTGTGCGTTCCACAGTTCGTAATATTTTCCTCTTCTGTCAGCAAGGAGTTCTTCATGAATTCCAATTTGAATTATTTCACCTTCATGAAATACAGCAATTTTGTCGCAGAAGCGGCATGATGCAAGACGGTGGCTGATGTAAATAGAGGTTTTGGTTCCTGCAATTTCATTAAATTTGCTATAAACCTCATACTCTGAAATTGGATCGAGCGCAGCGGTAGGTTCGTCAAGGATGATGAACGGTGTGTTTTTATAGAGAGCACGGGCAAGAGCGAGCTTTTGTGCTTCTCCACCGGATATTTCTACACCTTCCGCATCTATATCTTTGTAAAGAAACGTATCCAAATCATTTGGTAATGAGTTGAGACGTTCAGCAAATCCGGCTTTCTTCAAACATTCAATCACTTTCTCCCTGTCATAAGAAGCACTGGCAGAGACATTTTGCCCAAGGGAGAAGGAAAACAGACGGAAATCCTGAAAAACGACCGAGAAAATTGACATGTATTCGTTATAGTCATATTTCTTGATATTCACACCGTTGAGCAGTATTTCTCCTTCTGTCGGATCATATAATCGGCACATCAGTTTGATAAACGTGGTTTTACCAGATCCATTCATTCCAACAACAGCCAATTTTTCACCGACTTTGAATTTCAGGTTCACATGCATGAGAACGTATGTGTCCGTGTTCGGATATTTGAACGAAACATCCCTGAATTCCACATAGTACTCGTTGTCATCTCGTTTTTCAACGGTCAGTGAACCCTGATACATATGATTTGGCAGATCGAGATACTCAAACAGATTTTGTAGGTGGGTACAATATACTTCGTTATCGGATAGGATATACATCAATTCCTGTAACCCTTCTCCAAGCCTTGATAAAACAGCAACATATTGCACAATACTACCAACGCCAAATGCACCAAACAAGGCTTTTATCGCTACAAACAAATAACAAACTGCATTTGCAAGACCGATAATAATTTGGGCAATAGCGGGATAAAGAGCCATTTTTGTTATATCGGATTGGTTATCTCTTTCATGCGAGATAAGTTTATCCAGCATTTTTTCAGCAACCGTGTTCTGACTGTAGATGCGAACATCTTTGGCTTTTTCGGGATTCATATACAGTTCTTTACCGAAAAACATAAAGACACGATTAAACCAAACTGTGTTTTTACAGTACTCCATAAATACGTCATTTTCGCTGATGGTTGCTTTGGATTTGCTTAAACCGCCAACCGCAATGCAAACCAGGATGATGCCTATCCAGATAGGATGATCAATAAAGCGGTTTCCGGATGTAGAGATAAACAAGGAAACCGTCATTACGAGAGAGATCACTATATATACGAGAGTTCGTACAAGTGCGGATATCCCCCAGAAGAGCTGTGCCAGACCGTTACCGAACATGTAGAGGTTTTCTTCAGCTTCCTGCCTCTGATGCTGTATTGCGGCATTTTCCAGATCAACAAAATCAAGAGATATCTGTTTGTCTGAGAATACCTTTCCAAACCAACTCCACATCTGTGATTCTTTTTCGTTACAGACATGATTGATTATGCTTTTGAGCAAAGCACAGATAAAGTTGATCAGCACTGCACCGAGAACATAGAGCAGAATGGTCTTAAGCCTTCTTTGTGATGAAATCTCGTTTACGATCTGTGCAGTAAACCAAATGGAGACGAAAGGCTGAATGGAATTGATCAGTTCATACATAGCCTTCCCCTGTGCAAGGCCAGGGCAGTACTGTTTTAAGATTGAAAAACCACGCATAGTGACAGAAATTCTTTTTGTGATGGTCATTTTTTTCATTCTGCCACCTCCGTTTCTTCGGGATTTTCTCTATAGTATTTTGCTTGCATCTCGAAAAGCATACTGTACTTCCCGTTCTGCTTAAGCAGTTCATTATGATTGCCTTCTTCGCAGATTCTCCCGTTTTCAATCAGGAGAATACGATCACAAAAGCTTGTGCTTGCCAGTCTATGCGAAACAAAAACAGTTGTTTTTTGGGAACTTATCTGATTGTAATTTTCATATAACATGCTTTCAGCAATGGGATCAAGGGCAGCTGTAGGTTCATCAAGAAGCATAATCGGAGCGCTCTTGTACATTGCACGAGCTAACAACAATTTCTGAATCTCGCCACCGGAAAACTCTATGCCATCGTCGTATATTGTTTTTCCAAATTGACTATTTACACTATTGGGAAGTTGTTCGATTTTCTCCCAAAGCCCTGCAATGGTCAGACAGCGCTTCACTCTGTCCTCATCAGTGTTCTCCAGCACAGTTTCGGCAACGATCTCCGCAATGGTCACGGGCAGGATGCTGAATTGCTGAAATACGGCAGAGAAAAGTCTGTAAAATTCAACCCGATTGTATTTACGGACATCAACGCCATCATACAGAACTTGTCCTTCTGTCGGATCGATTAGACCGCAGATCAGCTTGACAAGCGTTGTTTTGCCGGCGCCGTTTAATCCGACAACTGCGATATGTTCACCGGGAATTATTTTCAAGTTGATATTTTGCAGTGTATCGTGCTCTGCTCCCTCGTATCTGTAACTCACATTTTTGAGTTCAATTACCTTTGGACAATCGTTCACCGGACTTATCAAGCCATTGCTTCTGTTGAATGTTTCCGGGTATTCAAGGTATGAACGAAAATAATTGATTTTCAGATTTATCTGGTTAAGAGAGGATAACTGCGAAAAAATATTGCCAAGCCATGCTGAGAAACCGGTAACGACACTTAAATACATAACAAATTCTGCAACAGTTATTTGTCCATTCCATATGAGATATAACAGATATAGATAGGCGATACTTTCACGAAGTAAAGCTAAGCCGCTGTCATATGCTGCAACACCAAAAAGTTTATGCGTAAGCCGTTTATACCATCCGGCAATTCCTTTCATATTGTTGTTGTAAATATCTGAAAACCATACAGCCATTTTGTATAGGCGAATATCTTTTGCAGAACGAATATCACCGGAAATATTGTTAATATAGCTAATTCGCTGTTGATAACCAATTCGTTCTTTATTATTTGCGGCTGTCCATGCAATAATTTTACGATTCAAATAATAGCTGATTGTGGTTGTTGTAATTAGAAAAACGATGATTCCCCAATGTACCTGAACGAGCATAGCACCAAAAACAGATAACCCCAGAAGGCTGGTACAGAATTTTATCAAAGTTTCATATATATTGGAAAGCGGAGAGTAGTTACCGTTGCAGCACATAAAACTCTCTGTCTGAAGCTTGCGAAACAGTCCGTTTTCCTGATTGATATAGTCTGTGGTCAGTCCTTTCAGTGCCACTCGCTTGAGGTAAAAAGTGTTCATTCTGAATTTCTGATGGTATATGAACTTGGTCAGAAATATATCGGCACCTGATAGAATGGCGAGACTGCCCATAAAAACAAGAATGGCGACAATCAATTCGTATAAGCTTTGTTTCGCAGTAACCATCTCTATAACTGTTTTGGGCAAAATGGTTGTTAGTATTGGAATCAGCGTGCCTACCAATATTTTTAGAACGCACCAGCACAAAAGCGGGAAATGGCATTTAGCTGTATTATTCAGGCAATAGATAATGTTTCGAATTACAGAATATTTGGTGAGATTCAACTCATCGTGCGAACTTTTGTTAGGTTTTTTCATATTCGACATCCCTCCTATCTACGTATATATTCTAACACAGTAAGCTGCACGACAAAAAATTCGTGCACTAAATGCTTCTGCCAGTGCACGAATTGCAAATCACTCTACAGCAGGCACCAAAAATTCCGAAGTAAAAGCGCCGTCCTCGCTGTTGTATTTTACCCAGCCGCCGTGTTCTTCAAGGATTGCTTCAGCACGGCGCAGACCGAAACCGTGAACGCCGTCCTTGTGGGTTGCAAACAAAGAGCCGGTCTTTTTCCTCTTTGCACCCGATGCATTGAGCATGGAAAAATAAAGCATATTTCCTTTCATGGAAATAAAGATTCGAATAAATCGCTCTCCCGTTACTGTACGGCATGCTTCAATGGCATTGTCAAGCAGATTTCCAACGACAATACTCAATTCTAAATCTGAAATTGTTAATGTATCGGGGACATTGGCTTTCACAGTTACAGCAATATTTTCCGCTTTGGCTTGGGCAATCTTTGCAGACAAAATGGCATCGAGAGATACATTACCCGTTTTCAGTAGAGTGTCCACATTCATCAGTTGGTTATCAAGCTGCTCTATGTATGCAAGCGCACGATCAACTTCCCCGGCTTCAAGCTGACCTTTCAGCGTTTGCAGATGATGGTGAAAATCGTGCTTATAACCTCTCATTTCTTTGTGGATACTTCGCACCTCGTTTAAGTGCTTTTCTGATTGCTCAGTCTGATATTCAACCAGCTTCAAATATGTTTTCTTTCTCATAGGCTACCTCAGTTATGTTGAATAAATGCTCGGTTGATATCGTCATACTTTCCCCTTGAAAGAGGAAGTTCGGTGTTGCCGATACTAACGGACGTACGGGAAATTCGTGTTATGTATTTTAGCGAAACCAAGTAGGAACGATGAATACGGTAAAAGTAATCACTTACCCTGTTTTCAAACACAGACATATTTTCCTTTATCTTGTACTCTTTATCTTTCGTATGAATGACAATGTAATGCAGAAAGGATTCCACATAGAGAATGTCTGCTTCATACAGCTTGACGGTCTCGCTTTCGCAGGAGATTACCACCGACGGAGGTTCGACCGAGAGCTTTTCAGCGGCTTTAGTAAGCACTTGCGTGAGCTTCTCCGCAGAAATCGGCTTGATCAGATAGTGGAGTGCATCCACTTCATAGCCTTCACCAACGAATTCAAAATGTGAAGTAATAAAAATGATTTCGGCACGATTGTTGTCTTTGCGGATACGCTTGGCAAGTTCAATGCCGTTCATGTTTTTCATTTCAACGTCAAGCAAAAGAATATCATACGCCTTATCTTCCTCGTATTCAAATAGAAAAGCTTCGGCAGATGCAAACGTGCGTATCTCGCAACTATGTCCTTCGTGAGCACTCCACGATGCCACAATCGAGGTTATGTATTCAATTTGATTCTGCTCATCATCACAGATTGCAATTCTGTATTTCATGGTCATCACCGCCGTTCTTTAATCGTTTTTCTTTTTGCCGGCTATGCCGGAATAAACGGATTTATTTTTTCATTCAATTCGCAGATGAAGAAATAAATCTGTTTATATTTTCCGAGGAATGGCGTCAAACTGCATTTTTACAGTTTGGGTACCATTTTCGAGGAGAATATATGGGGTGTCCAAAGGGGTGCGGGGCTCCGATGGAGACCTCAAAATGCAAAGCATTTTGAAGCACTGACCGAGCCGGCAGGCAAGACGCATCCCTTGGCTCTGGGTTTCCAATAGGGGCGAGAGCATCCCTGTTGGCACACGATTTTGCTTGCAAAGTCTAGTGTGTTATACCTTTTAAATCTTGTAGCTGTGCGGAAAGATTTCCTATGCCAACGGGGGCGCAAGAGGTATATAAAACCCGCCGCAGCGATTAGCTCCCGTATCGTATTTTCTCCTGCTCCAACTCAAAGGGAATTGTCAATTTCTTCGGAAGCTCACTCATGGAGAGTTTCAGAATTTGACGGATTGCGATTTTTTTATTTTTCTCGGTCAGCTTTAATTCCACCACGCCGAGAACATCGGCATCCACCAGATGTTCCGTCAGCTTATTCAGAGCTTTCTTGTAAGCTCGCTCCGCACCGCTGGCTGTGCTGCCCTCGAACATGACAGCAAGATCTTCAAAGGTGGGGCGTTCCTCCCATGAGCCGACACGTCCGCAGGTCATGCAGATCGCATTACGCTTTTCAAGGTAAGTCTGTTCCTTGTAACTGAGCTTGTCAAAGGCAGCTTGCACCGCATCGGCACGAATACCGTTCCAGAGAATGTGCGCATAGTTCCAGCTATCGTCACGGGTAACATCCTCGCCCGTTTCCTCGCTGTCCTCATCCTGCATCGTCGCATAGAACGGAACACGACTGCGGTTTTGTCTTGCAATGGTCAGATACTCGGCGGCAGTTTCTTCGGTGCAGTTTTGCTCGGCGGCGTATTCGGCAATGACTTCCTTTGCGCTCTTGCCGGAATTGTTGTAAAGCCAAGCAATGCCACGAGCGGCTTTGTATTCATCCAGAGATTTGAATGAGCCTGCTTCTTCCTGTCGGCGGCAATCCAGAAGTGCGTTACCTATGAAGTGATGGGCGTATGTCAGAAAGTCTGCTCCTTCGTCGGGATCATAATTCGGCAAGCACTCCAACATGGCAAGAACGCAACTCAGCTTGTAATCCAGAAAACGCAACGGGTCATATCGGTCAATACCCTCGGTCAGCAGAAAGCGGTACACTCGCTTGTTCAGCCTTGGCTCGTAGTGATGCAGGAAGTATGTAAAATAGGTCAGATCATTTTCACGGACAGCGGAAACGATGTAATCGTTGATGTCCTCCACCTTTGGCGGCACAGGGTCAAGACGGAAGATGCGCCCTGCCTGTCGCATGGTCATGGCTCCGTCCGGCACGGTAAATTGTGCCGTGCTGGCATATTCATCGGTATTCCAAAAGCGTTCTTCGGACATTAGGCGCACCTCTCATCTATAGAAAGTCAATAATTTGTCTTTTTGAAACAGAGATTTCAAAGTACCTCTATATTAGTACTTGAGAGTGAAAAGTTCTAAATAAACTATAAGCATCCACCAATGTGTGCTATAATGTAATCAGCTACCCCATTAATCCGCACACAAAGGAGATGCCTATGTATACAAATTATATCATTCATTTGCAGGAGTGTAAATAATAAAGACGCAACCAAAACAAATGATTTTACGAGATTTCATCTGATTGAAAAAGTTCTGGAGGATTTCCGGAATTTATTCCACCGAAAGGCCACCTATCAATGGTTTGTTATTCTTGTTATTGGTTTTATGGTTCGATACGATCACCTTGGCATAACTTCTGTCATTCGTGCTCTTAGTCTTGATGGAAACTGTTATGAAACTATGCTTCATTTCTTCCGTTCCAGG
>JALERM010000115.1 GCA_022764165.1 Eubacterium sp.
GGCTTACCAGCCCCAAACAAAGCCCTGCTTTCCTGCCGCGTCAAATGCCCTTGCCCTCCCCGGCGGCAACGGTATTTTCAGGGCAACGCCGACAGAGCGTATAACACACTACACTTTGCTCCGCAAAGTCGTGTGCCAAAATGGGCGCTGCCCCCTTTGGAAACCCCCGCAACAAACAGGTGCTATGCACCCAGCCGGGAGCATAGCGCCGTTTGTTGTCAGCAGCCCGTTTCACGGTCTGCGTGTAGTTCCTTGTAAACTGACCTAAAGTGTATGTAAAATATTATGAGAAGCAATTGGTTCAGCAAGTCCTTGAGAAAACACTTAAAAAGAACGATTCGATATTTAATACATACTGTGCTATAAAAGAATTAATAAAAGACGAACCAATAAGTGTAGATTATGTTCAATCTGAGGAGGATACATTATTAAAAAATCTTATGAGGAAAAATTTGAATAGTGATGAATATGTTGAATTTGAAAAGTTGCTTGATGAAGCTGGTATTAATGCATGGCGCGAACAAGTTGATTTTTTGGGACGAGGAGATGGTATGATAGAACATATTTGGTGTGAATATGGAATAGATAAAAGAAGATTTTCAGTTTAAGAAAGATAGCGGAGCGAGCTGAATATTGAGCTCACTCGCTCCACGTTATTCCTCTACATGAAATACATCTTCCACCAGCATATTAAAGTACTTAGATACTCGTAGCATAAATTCGGCAGATGGGGCGCCGTCCCCACGTTCTACCCTGCTGACAGTTTTGGTGCTGAATCCGATAGCAGCGGCAAGGTCATTCTGGTAAATGCCACGCTGTTCACGGATTTCTCTGATATTATTTGTGACCACCATAAAAAATCCCTTCTTTCAGTTCTATAGATATTTTCTTATTGTCAATTATGCAAAAAAATGTGTCCAATAAAAAGGACTTGCGTTTTTATCGGCAATGATCGGTAAGAGCAGAAGCATCAGATTTTCCAAGAACTTTTCCAAATATGTCTAAGCGGTCATTTTCTCCAACCTTGATAGGTGCATACTTTTCGTTGAGTGAGATAAGGAAAATTCCGTCTTTGTCGTCCTTTAACTTCTTGATATAGGCTTCTCCGTTCAGAGCGAAGATGCCGATTTCTCCATTAGCAACAGATTCCTGTTGCAATACCCATGCAATCTGACCATCGTGGAATTCAGGTTCCATACTGTCACCACTAATGCGTACACCGAAAGTTGTATCTTCCGGCAGAATAGATTCATCTATGCGTACAGTCTCTTTAGGTCCGTCTACGAGAAAGTTACCGGTTCCGGCTGATACTGCATTTTCAAAAATATCAATGCTTCTGAATGGAATTATCTTAGCAGTTTGCTTTTCATACATTCCGGATGCGTGGAGCAGATTGATATAATCCATAGCCTTTTCCCTGCCTTCATCAGTAAGTGATGAAAAAGGATCAGCAGGATTTACTCCAAAATATGCTTCATACATATTAGTGATACCAAGGATTCTACACACTTTGTAAAATATGGTAACGCTTGGTTCAGCAAGATTTCTCTCCCAGTTGGATATGGCTTTATAGGAAATCTTGATGCCTTCTTTTGCCAGTTCATCAGCGAGATCCTGCTGGAGCAAGCCTTTCTTTTTTCTATATGTTGAAATGATTTCTCCGATTGAGTACATACATACGCCTCTTTTCTTTCCAATTAGTTGATTTCTAATGTCTCTTTTCACTCCATAGTATATAGCAATAGTACCAATTATTCAAGTTAAAAATCCAATATAATGAGAAAACAGACACATGTGTCCGTTGACAGTCGATTATTCTTGGGGTTATACTATGCCCTGTAAGGAACATTACTCATATACTTGGACTAAAGGTTATGGTAGTGATAGATTAAATGCAGGAGGTTATGCAGATGGGAGACAGGGTAATACTTCATTCAGATATCAACTGTTGTTATGCTTCGATTGAGCATCTGCATCATCCGGAGCTTGCAGGAAAGCCACTGGCAGTAGGCGGTGACCCGGAGGCAAGACATGGGATTGTCTTAACTGCTGACTATATTGCCAAGAAGTACGGTGTGAAAACAGGAATGGCGCTCTGGCAGGCAAAGCAGGTCTGTCCGGACATAACATTTGTTTCACCAAGAATGGACTTATATCTTCGGTTCTCAAGGATGGCGCATGAGATATATGCAGAATATACGGACAAGCAGGAGCCATATGGAATTGATGAGTGCTGGCTTGATGTGACAGGGAGCAGCTCCCTTAAAGGGGATGGATTGCTCATTGCACAGGAAATCAGCAAGAGAATGAAGTCAGAGCTTGGCATCACAGTGAGTGTTGGTGTTTCTTTCAATAAGATATTTGCAAAGCTTGGTTCAGATTATAAGAAGCCGGATGCAATCACAACTATGTATAAGAGTGAGTTTAAGCAGAAGGCATGGGCACTTCCGGTAAGTGATCTGCTATATGTCGGAAGGAGCACGAATCAGAAGCTTGCAAAATTCGGTATCAGAACCATAGGTGATCTTGCAAGGGCAGATGAAGGGATGCTTAACAGCCACCTTGGAAAGATGGGCAGCATCTTATGGTCATTTGCTAATGGCTATGATGAATCACCTGTCAAACTGGAGAATACCCACGCTCCAATCAAATCGGTGGGAAACAGCACAACGACACCAAAGGATTTAGTATGCGATGAGGATGTAAAGATTGTTCTTTATATTCTGGCTGAGAGTGTTGCAGCAAGACTTCGTGAGAATGGATTCCGGTGCAGAGTGGTTGAGATAAGTGTCAGGGATAATGAGCTATTCTCTTTTACCCGTCAGAAAAAGATTGACCACGCAACGAATATCACCGGAGAGATAGTTGCATACGCTTATCAGATATTTAAGGAAAACTATAACTGGAGCAAACCAATACGCAGTATTGGTGTCCGAGGTGCAGACTTAGTAACAGATAATTATTGGGAACAGATTGATTTGTTCTCAAGTGTGGAGAAGCGTGAAAAGCAGATGAAGATGGATTCAGCGGTTGATGAGATACGCAGAAGATTTGGATTTTACAGTATCCAGAGGGGACTCATGTACCGGGACAGGATTCTGTCGGCAGTCAATGCAAAAGAAGAACACACAGTACATCCACATGGGTACTTCTCAGGTTAGCAACGAGAAGTGCCAGATAATCAAGGCGCAGATGTGTTGTGCTTGTACATAAACATATGGGACTTGGTTATCTGATACGGCGACTGCCGTGAGCGAAATGAAGCGAAGCGGAATTGAGCTGCACTACGAGTAGCGATAGAGTTAAAGAAGAGGGAGGCGGAACATGAGCGAAGCAGAAAGAATTGATCTGGTAGACAGAGCACCATTGACGGAGAAGCAGCAGAATGTGTATGAAAGCATTATGCAATATCAGAGAGTTAATGGTTATGCTCCTACTATCAGGGAGATATGCAAGATGGTAGGGGTGGCATCGACTTCAAGTGTTTATGCACATCTGAAAATATTAGAAGAAAAAGGCTATATAGCAAGGAAGATGGATGCTTCCAGAGCAATAGCAATCTTGTAAGGAAGGTGATTACATTGAGCAATAAGGTATATGTTGATGTACTTGCAGAATTTTCAAAGGACGGACTGCTCATTCCCAAAGAGATAACGTGGGAAGATGGCAGAAAGTATGAGATTACACGAGTAAAAGACAAGCGCAGAGCAGCCAGTACAAGGGCTGGCGGCGTTGGAGAGCGTTATACCTGTGTGGTAGATGGAAAGGAAATATTCCTTTTCTATGAAGATAACAATATGTGGTTTATGGAAAGAGCCGGAGCCTGATGTGATTGTGTGCTGACAGCACAATTCATATCAGTTGGCTTTAGATCAGCAAAGCCGGGGAATGTGCAGACATTCATCGGAACTCCCGGCAAAAGGCTTGCAAAGGTGATTTCCCTTTCCTTTACGAGTACAGAATTGTAGATTGATGATTTTGTATGAATAAGGAGCGAACTGAATTGAACAAAGGAAATGTTATAGAAATTAGATGTAAAAAATGCAACAAGTTAATGATGGAATACTTTGTATGCGGTGATGATTTCGCTGTGGCACTTCAGAATATTGGAATTAAGTGTGACAGATGCAAGCGAGTGATGATACTTAAGAAGTATTCCGAGGGAATGATGAAGGAACATTCTGAGAATGGGACTTTCAGAATATAATGATTGAAAATTAAATTACAGCCCACCTGATAAGGGCACATCGAAAGATGGAAGCACCAGAGACGCAGGGGAAACGAACAGTATTTATGATACTGGTTTCCTCGTGCGTCTTTTTTGTGATGTAAAGGGTAATCCGACTTGTTCGTTTCCAAGGGCGGCAAGGAGGATTTATGAGCAGTAAAGCACAGACAAGAGAAAAGGATTATGAGAGAGGAATACGAATTGCTGACAGGAGAAAGGCGATAGGATTATCACAGGATGAGTTAGCTCATAGAGTAGGTATAGGCAGACAAGCATTATCTGCGATTGAAAATGGTGGAGATTTTAAGACACAGACATTAGATAATCTGGCAATCGTACTTGGTGTATCTGTTGATTTCATAATGTATGGAAAGAATGAAGAAAATTCAGAACTATTATCTGAGGCAATGGATGTTCTTTCAGATATGGATGAATTGCAGATAAGACAGTGTCTTGCAATGATGAAAGCAATGAAAAGCGTGTCAGTTGAAAAGTGATTGTCGTGTTTACACGACATAATTGTCGCCTGTACACGGTCGGCAATTAAGGTGTGGCAGATTACAATATACTTGTGCTTGAGATACAGCACAGAGTTTGAAAGCGGCGTGCACAATGCTTTCTTTAATATTTCAATTAAGGAAGGTAATAGCCATGAAAAAGTATAACGGAAAAGAACTTTACAAAGGACTTTTGTTTATAAAGTCAATGATGAGTATGAATAATGTGAACCGACAGAAAGAACTTGATCAGACATATGCTTTAAGTGTGGGAATTGAGTGTGATCAGACTGTTGTAGATGATGGAGCATCTACATCGGTTGACAGACCTCAGATGCGTCAGCTGATGGAAATTCTTGAGATTTCAGATTACAAGGTACTTGTCGTAGAAGATATTTATGAGATTACAAGAAATCCGGAAGATTTAAAGTCAATGATGGATCGCATAAATGATTTGGGTGTGACAATATTTGACCTTGGTACTATGAGTGCGAGGTACAACAATTATGCGATTGAGTGTTAGGAATTCAGGCAGGTATTCCTACATTGTATTTGCTTCTGAAACAGTGGTATTTGATGACTATGGGAAGCCAGTCATCAAATGCCCAACAGAGGCTGAGGCAGTGGAATACATCATGAATCGGTTAGAGAGTGAGGTTATTCAGGATGATATATGATATTTATGCAGTTGGTAATACTTTGAGAAGTATTAGAAATAAATATGGATATACACAGAATGATATGGCGGAGAGCCTTGATGTAAGTTATATTCATTATTCGCAAATTGAGCAGGGAAGACATCGGATGAGTCTGGAACTTATGCTGAAGATTGTAACAAAGTATGGAGTAGATCCTAATACATTGTTTGGAATTGAAAGCAGGGAAAAACATGAGAATAAAGATTTGTCTGTATTGGAAGATAAATTGCAGATGCTTAAACCAAATGATAGAGAATATGCAATGTCTACATGTTTGATTTTTATTGAAGGCTTAGAGGCAAGAAAGGAAGTGGTTTGAAATGAGAAGAGCAGGAAGAAAGAAAAAGCCACTGACCATACAGCCGATAAAGTGTGTTGTGATGTTGTCTTCTGATGAGGAGAATGACTGTATTGCAGCAGAGAAAAAGGAAAATAAGCAGTTGAAACGAATCATGGAATTTGCTGACAATAACAATCTTATTCCTATGAAAGTATTCCGAAGAGGAATTTTTGGACGACGATTAAGGGATGAAGTGTTTTATAAGGCAATAAGATATATGAGAGCAGGAAAGGCAGATGCGCTTATCGTAACAAATCTCGATGCTATTTCAGACGGAATAGCAGATTCTTATTTAAAAATAGGAGCAGTAAGGGAAGCTGGGTATAGATTATTCAGTGTAGATGAGAAGGAACCCAAGGTTGACTTGTATATTCCACCAAAGAGAGGTGATCTGCAGTGAAGATAAAGAGAAATATGATTGTGTGGGCTGAATTAAAAAGTGGACTCAGGCATATACAAGCTGGAAGGAGACCATGTATTGTAATAAGCTGCGACAAAGCAAACGGAAAATCACCTGTATACACAGTTGTTCCGGGGACAACTAAGTTGAAAAAGGATTATATTCCAGTACATTTCAATATTGAGCCTTCAGAAATTAGAGGATTTTTAAGACATACAACAATGTTTTTACCGGAGCAGCTTGTCACAATAAATGAGGAACAGATAATACAGACTGCCGGGATGATTGTCAGCACAGATGCAATAAAAAAGGTTGATGCGATGTTAGTCAGACAGCTGCAGATTGGAGAATATGATGGATGATGAAAATGAATTAGAGAATCAGAGTATAGATATTCCTATATGGAAGCGATATTTGCTTTCTGTAACTGAAGCGGCACAGTTTTATCACATTGGTGAAAAGAGACTTAGACAAATTGTAGATATCCATCCAAATGGGGAGTTTTATCTGTTAGTAGGAAACAAAGTTTTGTTTAAGAAAGAGAAATTTGAGCAATTTCTGGCAGAGTCAACTGCAATTTAATATGTAAAGTAGTAGAAAAGGGGGCACAAATGTGGTACAATAACCATGCTAGGGCTCTCTTTTTTGAAAGGAGACAAAGCTATGAGTGAGAAAAGACGAGATAATCGCAATAGAATTCTTCACGAAGGAGAGTACCAGAGAGCAGATGGACGTTATCGTTTTAGATATGTAGATATTCATGGAAATGAAGGGAATTTATATAGTTGGCGTTTGGACCATAATGATCCTATACCTAAAGGAAAGAAAATGGAGCTTTCTTTAAGAGAAAAGGAAAAACAGCTGGAACAGGATATGTTTAACGGACTTGTTCCAGGAGGTGGAGGACTTACAGTTCTTGAATTAGTGGAGAAATATGTAAGTCTTAAAATAGGGGTCAGACAGAGTACTTATGCTGGTTATAAGACGGTAATTAATCTGCTGAAAAAAGATGATTTTGGCAAAAAAAGAATCGACAAAGTGAAATTATCGGATGCGAAAGCCTGGTTGATCAAGCTTCAGAGGGTAGATGGAAAAGGTTATAGTTCAATTCATACTATCCGGGGAGTATTAAGACCGGCATTTCAGATGGCGGAAGAAGATGACTTGATTCGCAAAAATCCATTTGGCTTTGAACTGGTCAATGTTATTGTGAATGATAGTGTGAGAAGAGAAGCTGTCACAAGAAAGCAGGAGCGGGAATTTCTAAGATTCATAAAAGAAGATGCGCATTTTTGCAAGTACTATGATGCAATATTTATTCTCTTTAACACAGGACTTCGTATATCAGAGTTCTGTGGGCTTACAAAATCAGATTTGGATTTTAAAAACAAAAGAATACGGGTAAATCATCAATTACAGAGAACAAGTCAGATGCAGTATATCATTGAAAAGCCTAAGACAGAAAGTGGCGAGAGATATGTTCCAATGTCTGATGAGGTGGTGGCTTGTTTCAAGAGAATACTTAAGGACAGGGTCAATCCCAAAGTTGAACCGATGGTTGATGGAATGACAGGATTTTTATTCCTTGATAAGAATGATATGCCTATGGTGGCATTACATTGGGAAAAGTATTTCCAACATATTCGGGAAAAGTACAATAGCATATATAAGGTTCAGATGCCGCCGATTACACCACATGTGTGTCGCCATACATTTTGTTCTAATATGGCTAAGTCGGGAATGAATCCGAAGATGCTTCAGTATATTATGGGACACTCGGATATCAGTGTTACGATGAATACCTATACTCATGTTAAATTTCAGGATGCACAGGAAGATTTTCAAAAAGCAATTAATTCATAATGACCTGATGAAAATGAGAGAAAAATGGCTGAATGCCAGTATTTATCTTAATCCCCAATTTCTTACCTGTCGATTCCCAATGGCAGATTTGCCTTTGGTACAGACTTGAAATTTACCAAAGTTTTTACCAAAATTGATGACAAAAATATGCAAAGATATGCCAAAATATGCCAGAATAAGTGAAAAATGAAGAAAGGTAAAAAGGCTTGAAAAGCCCGAAAATACTGGAAATATGAGAAAAATCAAGATTTTATTTGTTTGCCACGGCAA
>JALERM010000129.1 GCA_022764165.1 Eubacterium sp.
TCTGCTTTTGTCAACTAAAATCTAAAAAAATATTATTTTTTCACACAAAAAGACACCATAGAACCAGCTCTATGATGTCCTCTTTATAATTTTATGTGATTTTCTTTCAAATTAGCTCTCTAAATTATTCCATTCTGTATATACTTTAACTGTTGCATGAAATTTCGTTTGAGGCTCTATATATTTTTCTTTTGTTGTTGCATCATCAACAAGTTGACGAATCTCATCATGATACAACTTCTTAAAACGCTCTTTGTCAACTTTTCCGTCTAAATATTTGGCACAAGCCTCATCGTATGCATTCAAAACCCCTTCTAATGCGGAATCAAGCATCGATTTACACAATTCAATATCTTCATCATTCTTAAATTGAACAACCTTATCCTCATAACGACTTCTAGCACTCAAAATCAATTCCCGTATCTGCATCTCAACCTGAGCCATCTGCATATCATTCGCAGTTTTAGTCAAATCATTTGCAACTGAAGCCAACTCATTTCCCTTTTGAGATGCCTTAAAACTCACATATAGTGCTATAACACTGACCAAAACGGCAAGTGCTGTTAATATAACCATTGCTAAATCCATTTGCCAGTACCTACTCTTTCTTATTTACCTTACTCTCAACCATATTAACAAGAGATAAGAAAGCAGAATTGTCTGATTCACAAAGTATAAATGAATCTGTAGTCTCATCATAACCACCTGTATGCAAACACTCAAACAAAAATTCCAATTCCTGTTGAGACAAATTTGCTTGATTAATTCTATTTATAACTTCTGCCATTCTCTGACTATTTAGCAACCTTCTTAACTCATTAGAAAAAATAGCTATTCTTCTCTTATCCATGTTTTTCTCCTTTCGAAGCAAATACAGCATATAAACATAATATATTTTATCACTATCTATATTTTTTTCAATATAAATTCGTGAATAATCTACTTTTTTCAAGCAAAATCTAAAAAATAACATTCTTTTTGGCAAAAAAGCACCACCGACAAACAATCTGCCTGTGATGCTTTCCAACTGCTCTATCCTGCTTTTACCACATATACTTACTATCCCTCATTGGACATTTCTGCTGGATTGATAACCTTTCTCTTCTCCGGAAGTTCTTCACGAAAGAAAATATCATCTGCCTTCCAGATGATTTCCACCCGATCCGGTCCATAGACATACACCTTGTCAATGACCTTTGACAGTACTTCCTTATCAAAAGTCTGTAATGCTGCTATATCTTCCAGATTTTTTTCTTTCTCATTCGATGTCTCTATATTTTCTTTTGCTTCTTTTATCCGCTGTTCCAAATCAGGTATCATTTTATCAAGCGCTGTAAGTCTTTCCTGTATCTTTTCAAGATTGTACAGATATTTTTCCCTGCTGCTGTTCCCATTGCGGTAATCATCATAAATTGTAAATTTTCTTGCAGAAATCCTTGTCCTTTCTTTCTGTAATGCCGCCATTTCTTCTGACAGCATACAACTTTCCGACCATTGCTTTTTCCTGCATTCTAAAGTGGCTGACACGAAATTAACCATCTCCTTTGTACAGTTAAGAATGAGGTTATCCAAAAGCTCCCGGTTGATTTTGCTTTGTGCACATTCCTTTATTCCGGTATGGCTCAACTGAGAACAACGGTAATTTAGGTGCCTGCCGCCACCAAAGCTCATGTATCGGTCACAATACGGACAGAACAGCAGCGGATGCGGCTTTCTCTTTTTTACAGTTTTCTTTGGAATATGTGTAAATGCCCTTTCATTTGCCTGATCAAATAATTCCTGTGACACAATAGGTTCATGAGTACCTTCTACGACTTTCCATTCAGAACGGTCATTTTTGATCTGCCGCTTCGAGCCGACATGCGTGTTTTTTGATTTGTTCCATATGGTTTTTCCAAGATATACCTCATTTTTCAGCATATCTCCAATTGTTGTACTGCTCCACAGCTTCAATTCTTTTTCATGGTAAGTGCTCTTATTCACACCATTTCTTCTGATATGCTCGGTAGGTGTCATAACCTGATTTTCATTCAGGTATCGGCATATTTCCGATTTTGTCCTGCCTTCCGCTGCCATAGTGAATACAAGCTTTACAATCTCAGCCGCCTCCGAATCAATAACAAGCTGATGTACATTCTCCGGGTTTTTACGGTATCCGTATGCCGCAAATGAGGATACATATTCCCCTCTTGCAGCTCTGGTGTTCAATGCTGATTTCACCTTGACGGATAAGTCCCTGCTGTACATGGCATTCAGGATATTTTTTAATGCAACGCTCATACCGCCTGTCATCCCCCGGCATTGCTCACTGTCAAAATTATCATTAACTGAGATAAACCGTATCTGCAGAATGGGGAGTATCCGTTCTAAAAAGTTCCCTACCTCAAGATAATCACGACCAAATCTAGAAAAATCTTTTACAACAATTACACTGATATGCCCTCGTCTGGCATCCATCATCATCTGCTGGAACTGTGGTCTTTGGAAATTTGTGCCGCTGTACCCATCATCGGCATATTCCATTATTTCGAAATTTTTAAATTCTTCCCGGCTGTTAATATAGGAAGTAATCAAGTTACGCTGTGCTGATATACTGTTGCTTTCTTTCTTTTCGCATCCGTCCACATTTCTGTCCTCGTCAGAAAGGCGGATATACATAGCAATTACATTATTGTTTTCCATACTCTGCCTCTCTTTCTTTTGCATAGCATACCAGTTCCTTCAGCATATCATCATAAACCAGATGAATTTTTATGGAACGGTCTGCATTGACTTCTATTTTCTCCACGAAAGCATCTACCATTTTTTTTGTCAGTTTTCGTTTATCCCGGTAAGCATCAATCACTTCTTCCCATTCTCTGTCCGTGTGAAAATTTATAGAATATCCTGCCTTGTGTTCAGACAGTTCATCAATTCTTTCTTTCAGTTCCTTTTCCCGGATTGCATCCCGCTCCTTGAAACTCTCATACTGCTCTGCATCAATTATGTGGCATACATAATCCTCATAAAGCCTTTCCTTATCTGCTGCAAGTTTTTCCAGTTCCTTATGACATTTCCTGATTTCTTTTCCGAAAACATCATACCTGGCGATGCTTTCCTGCCTCTGATTCATCCGGCGTATCATTTCCACTTTGTCAAGATACACATTCATATGGGTGTGAATAACCTTTAACACCTGATCATAAATATCTGTATCATAAACCCTGTGTGATGAACACTGTTTTTTTAATAAATGGGAGCCACAGTTAAATACAGCCTTGTCATTGCCGCTCCGCTGCAGGTACATGGTCTTTCCACAGTCTGCACAGACAATTTTATTCCCAAAGAAATTGCGGTCTGCCACGCTGTATTTGCCTGGAGACTTTGAAGCCTTATGGCTTGCTTTTCTTCTCTCCATCTCCCTCTGTGCTTTCTCAAACACTTCCTTTGACACCACCGGCTCATGGGTATCTTCAATGATGATCCAGTTTTCCTCCGGCTCCAGCCGCTGCTTCTTTTCCCGGAAGGAATCATTGGTATGCTGACCATGCACACTATCCCCGATATAATAACGGTTGGACAGCAGTTTCGGAATACTGCCAGCCTGCCACCTGATGTCAAAGGTATCCGGTATCTTTCCTGTGCTTTTGAAACGCTTATATGCTCTCGGATTCAACAGCCCCTCTTTATTAAATGTTGCTGCTATCTCTGCATAAGTCGCTCCTGCAAGGAACATATCGTAAATCCGCACCACATTTGGAGCTGTTTCTTCATCATGGATAATGTGGTATTTATCAGCGGGATCTCTTTTCAAACCATAAACGATATTACCAGCCACACATTTTCCTTTTTCCCAGTTGCTGCGGGCTGCTGCCTTGATTTTCTTCCCCAAATCTCTTGAATAATACTCATTAAAGATATTTGACATACAGACCGCCAGATTTGCTTCTCCCTTTTCAGAATCATAGCCATCCGTGACCGCAATAAAGCGTACATCGAAGAATGGAAACACTCTCTCGATATAATTTCCTGCTTCAACATAATTTCTGCCTAGTCTGGACAGGTCTTTTACAATTACACAGTTAATACGGCTGCTGCGGATATCCTGCATCATTTCATCAAATCCTGACCGTTCAAAATCGGTTCCGGTTTTTGATATGTCAAAGTATTCCTTTTCCACCACAATATCCGTTGTCTGATCCACAAATTTCTTTAACAGCTCCATCTGTGTCTCAATCGTATTCCGTTCCCTGTTCTCCTCACTCTCTAAAGAAAGACGTGCATATAGCCCTGCCCGGAAAACCGGATGCTTTATCTCCGCTTTGGCTTCCTTTGTTCTATGCCGGGTATCGTCTGCCACAACTCCAACGTTGACAAAATCCACTTTTCTTGATTTTCTAGCCATACTATACGACCTCCTTTCTTTCGATTGCGATTCTTCCGTTATCTTCCGTAGACACATTGCATCCCACCCTGCCAATCTGCTTTAACAGGGACTGGTAACAGTCATCAAACTGGAATACAACCTCAATATGCTTTTTATCAAAAACTTTTACCTTGTCAATCAGTTCCACAGCCACTGTTCTTGTTAATTGTTCAATGTTGTGGTGTTCTGTAAAATAATCCAGCCATTGATACTTTTCCGTCTTTGATTCAAGAATATCCTTTATTTCCTGCTGTATGGTTCTGACTGCCTCCTCTGCTTTTTTCCGCTTGTCATTGTAGCCTTCATACAGCTCTGCATAATCCTCTTTTGAAACAATTCCTTCCTTTAAATCTTCATAGAGCAGGTTTCGCATCTCCTTGCACCGCAAAATTTCCTGTTCTTTAGCATCCCTGCGATTTTCCAGTTCCTTGATATCCAGTTCCTGAAAAGGCATAACATTGACATATTCAAGAATGCGTTTCATATCCAAAATATTTGCAATGTGTACCTGCAATATCTGAAGCACCAGAGTCTCCAGCTTTTCTCTCGAAATACGGTGTGTACTGCACTCTTTCGTTGCACTGTTTCTAGAGCAGATATAATAAGAATACACTTTACCACCTGCCGGAACATCCCGCTTAATCATAGGTGCACCACAATCTCCGCATACCGCCAGTCCGGACAGAACATAAACTTCTGTTTCATAAGGAGAAGTCCTTGTATCCATTCCCAACAGTTTCTGAACCAATGCAAAATCCCTGTCTGTAACGATAGGCGTGTGGTTCTTCTCAATTCGCACCCACTCTTCCTCCGGTTTTTCAATCAACTTTTTTACCTTATGGTTGGGTGTGGTATGCTTTCCCTGCACCAGAGTTCCTGTATAGACCTCATTCTCAAGAATACGCCTTACCGACATGGCACTCCACTCTGCCTGTTCGTGTGTTTTAAAATTATCCTGAATACGAATACCAAGACTATGCTTATATTCCATAGGGGATAATACACCGTGGTCATTTAAGTGATTTGCGATTGCAGTCTGACTCATTCCGCCTAGTTTCATACGGAAGATTTCTTTTACAATTCCTGCAGCATAAGTATCTGGCACAAGCCTGTTCTTATCCTTTTCATCTTTTAAATAACCATACGGAGTAAATGCTCCTATGTAATCTCCGTTCTTTCTTTTGACTTCCAAATGACTTCTTATCTTTATGGAAATATCCCGGCAATAAGCATCGTTCATAAGGTTCTTGAAGGGAACCACAATGCCATCCCGTCCATCCTCCAGACTGTCGATGTGGTCATTGATTGCAATAAAGCGCACACCAAGAGCCGGGAAAAGTCTTTCAATATATTTCCCGGAATCAATGTATTCACGCCCGAAACGTGACAAATCTTTTACCACAACACAATCTACGATGCCCTTTTTTATTTCCTCCATCATTAACTGGAACTGTGGGCGCTCAAAATTAGAACCGGAGTATCCGTCATCCACCCGTTCTGACACAATCTCAATATCTTCCTTGTTTCTTAAAAAATCTCTAATAAGGGATTTCTGGTTAGAAATACTGTTGCTTTCACCCTTTCCCAGCTCAGCAACATCGCCATCTTCTTTTGACAGCCTCACATAAATAGCTGCATGATAAATCTTTTTGACTTGTTGGATATTACCCATCGTCTGTTCCTCCTTACATAAATGTTAAGTCGGAACAAATCCCGGTAACACAGATGTGTTTAAGCCATACTGCAAAGGTCCTTTCTCACTGTTTCTTCGCAGACTGCCCTTTCCTTGAATCATATCATAACACATATCCAAAAGATTTTCCACGACTTTTTTATTTTTATTGTTTCTCTGACTTCTTTCGCAAAAGAATCCCTATGCCATAAGCAGCAGATTTTCAAACGCTTCTTCAAAAGAAACCCCGCTGTTTGCAAATCTTATCTTTACCATTGTATCGCCCACCCTTACCAGATATGGATTTCCCACCTGTTTCAGATACTGCCGCTTTTTTTCTTCCACGCTCTTCTTTCTGTCTATGCGGATTTTCCCTATATCAGTAAGCTCCTCCAGCTTTACGTCTGAAAAATCTGTTTCCAGAAATTTTCTATGTTCTTCTGCTGTCATGTTTTACCTCCATGTCCAATAAATTTGCTTTCCTTATATATAATTATGGAAAGCTATGTAAAAAGCCAGGACACTGCGCCCGGCTTTACTCTTTTTATCAGTTATACTTATCAAACACCCCCACCTGTACCTGCACCGCCTCAGTGATCCTTGCAAGGGTTTCCTCGTCAACCTTTCCCATGTTCTCAATAATCCTGCCATAATCAAGGGCAGTCACCTGTTCACAGAGGGCTATGCTGTGCTGTTCTAATCCCTCTGCCCGGTATGCCGATACGAATACATGAGTTGGAAGGTTTTTCTTTTTAAAGATTTTGGTGGAGAGAGGGACTACCGTAATTACGGTACTGTGCTTGTTTGCCATGTTATTGCTGACAACAACCACAGGTCGCATACCTCCCTGCATACTTCCCTGATACTGACCACCCAAATCCGCATAAAGTATGTCTCCTCGTCTGAT
>JALERM010000109.1 GCA_022764165.1 Eubacterium sp.
GAAAAACATACAGGCAGATTTCACTGTCAAAACTAAGGCTGGTACAAAGACAGAAAGGAAACTATATATTCCAGACTGCGTAGGAGCAATTCATCCCACCACCTGCTGAGGTGGGGGAATTCTTGCTTGATTATGTTAAAAATAGTAGTCAACCTGGAAAATGGTATAGATATCCGAATCTTGTATAAAATGAATCTTACAGTTGAAGAAGCAGAGATCAATAAACAGCGTACGATCGGTATGATTAATGTACATACGGATACTGAAGGTATATGGATGATACATCCGGTTGTTTCTTTTGAGGAAGATTTTCACTTGGATATCATAGAACAAATCGAATATTATATAGAACAAATAGAAGAAACTGCCGCTATTATGCTGGAACAGAATACAACACATGCAAAAGGAGTTTTACAAAATGGATGAATTATATGAAATCTTTTCTTCATTATCAAATATTGATTGGAACATCAAATGCATGATACATATTCTTAAAGAATTGCAGGATGCTGTTCCGAAAAGAAACGGTATGGAAAAGCTGATAGGATTTTTAGCATACTATCTTGAACATATTGAGAAAGATCTTGAGGACAGGATTGAGAGACTGGATATATATACACTATCAACAGCTGAGGAATCTTCTATGTCAGATCAGGAAAATGAGAAGCAGAATAATTTGGATGAATATCATGTGATATATCAAAAAATATTAAGTTTGCAGCCACAGGATATATTACAGCTGATACAAGAGTCTGAAACAGATAAGGAAAAAGAGTTTTTTGAACTGATTGGTGACTATCTATGATTGTAAAAAACTCTTCATTTTCGAACAACATCGGGTGAACAAATAATCCTAGAAAATGTCTTATGTTTAACACCAAAAAACAGCTGTAACACATTCTGTCTGTAACAAATGATTCCGAAATCCAAACATGGAAAAAAATAGAGAATAATATTATGTTACATTTGAGACTTACAATATCGCAAAAAGTGTGCCGCGATGGACACACTTTTTGTATATCTGTAAAATATTATTATTTAGAAGATATACAACAAACATAATCTGGCATTGATACCTTCTGTTATTCTACGCATATTAACATTTTTTGTTCATTATCAAACTATATGTTAATGTTAATGTCAATGCATGCATTCAATACTTCGGCAGATTCAAAGTTGAGTGTTTGGAAATTATTGTCCTGTGATAACTTCTGGTATTGCTCTTTCTGGTCTGCTATTGAGAGATACTTCAAGACCTTTCCGAGATCGGTCCGGAATTTCTCAAAATCTTTGATTTCTTTGGGCACTATCAAATTTATTGGATTATCTGTAATAAACTCTAAGATAGTTTTATCAATTTCCCCAAATATATCAGATAGATTTAGTGGTCCATCCCATTTTTTGCTACTCCAGTAGATTGCTAAGGTAACCACTGGTTTCAGTTTTTGCTGCATAGTTTTATTTTGAATCTGTTGTAACTGATAGTTTAACGCATCATAGATCCTGCTAATAACTGGAATAATGTAGATAATATCAGACTGATGACTGATATTCAGCAAGAAATACGTAGCCTGTTCATCCTTCTTCAAAACACATTGTTTCAGTAAATCCGGCAATTCTTGTGTCGTTTCATCAGGATCGTTATCATTGCTGTCTGTCATGAACAGTGGTATCAGTTTCAACTCTGAATTATCTTTTTCTACTAGCTTCTCTGGTCTTACAATTTGTTCGCCATCAAATAAGTAATAATTGAATGCATCTGCAAAATACTCTGGATTTGACATATAGTTTTTAATTATCGTATCTTTCTGTTTCATATGATTCCTTTCTTTTTTACACGAAAACAGCGTAGAACCTCATTTTTGAAATTATGAGGATGCTTATTATCGTGCTTCGTCAAGTTTTTTTCCCTTCTGTTTCCAAATTGATTTACGTATTCATGTTCGTTCCTCCTGTTTGATATTTGCTCTATAATGTGATAGCTACAAGCGTAATATGGGAGATTGTCTATACCGAAAAATGATATTTTATATAGGAAGGATGGTATTATCCATGAAAAGTAATAAATCAATAAAATATTTACAATGATGACAAACGATTAGGGATATTGTATAACTTCAGAAGAAGTTAATATCCTTGTCATGATATTTAAATTGGGATGAAATAGAAGATAAGAAATAATTTGCATGGCAACTCGTGCGTATGTGCAAAGAGAAGAGATAATTTCTCATATGTATCGTGGATAAGGTGATCGAGCCTTCGATGTTGTTCCCAGCGGGAAATCTTTACCCAGTTTCTGTTGTATCTGTAGAAAATGGAACTTTTGACACTATAGGTTGGGAAGCCCAGTCCAACGTCTGTCGTTCGGAGAGACTTCACAACGGGGTATTACAGTTTAAGAAAAGATTAGTTTTTTAGATCAGCAGGAAAGACGCCACGTTTGCTATTGTTTGGTGAAATGGTATTTGCATCCGTTATGGAGGTATGTTTTGGTGCTGCTCCCAGACGAGAACACAGTGCCAAATGAAACGCCTGCCGGAAAGTGAACTGCTTGAGGTGGCAGAGAATCTTCTCGGTGAGAACTTCCAGGCGAAAGTATCCGCAGACATTGACCGGATGATTATTTCTGACACCCAGGTAGGTTTTGAATATAAGGATGGGACGGTAAAGACATGGCAAAGAAAGTAAGAAAAATACCTGCGACCCTCAATCAGTTTACATCGGAGCCGGTGGCAGTCAAAAGAAAAAAGAAGGTCGCCGGATATGCACGAGTATCCACGGATCGTGAGGAACAGGCAACAAGCTACGAGGCGCAGATGACCTACTACAAGACCTACATTGAAGGTCATGAGGATTGGGAGTTTGTGGGGATGTATTCGGATGAGGGTATCACCGCCACAAACACCAAAAAGCGTGACGGCTTCAACCAAATGGTGGAAGATGCCCTTGACGGAAAGATTGACCTCATCATTACCAAGTCGGTCAGCCGATTTGCACGAAACACGGTGGACAGCTTGACCACTATTCGAAAGCTGAAGGAAAAAGGCATAGAGGTCTATTTCGAGAAAGAGAACATCTGGACGCTTGATGCCAAGGGTGAGTTGATGATAACCATCATGAGTTCCCTGGCACAGGAGGAAAGCCGGAGCATTTCCGAGAACACGACCTGGGGAAAGCGAAAGCAGTTTGCTGACGGCAAAGGCAGTGTTGCCTACAGTTGGTTCCTTGGCTACGACAAGGACTTCAAGATAAACGAGGAACAGGCAGCCACGGTTCGGCTGATTTATCGGCTGTTCATCAGTGGCCTTTCCCTTTACGCCATTACAAAGGAACTGGAAAGCCGGGGCATCAAGTCACCTTCCGGCAAAGACAGATGGCACATCAGCACGGTGAAATCGATTCTTACCAACGAAAAGTACCGTGGGGATGCGCTCCTCCAGAAGCAGTACACCACGGACTTCCTGCAGAAGAAGAGAAAGACCAACAACGGCGAAATCCCCCAGTATTATGTGGAGGAACACCATGAAGCC
>JALERM010000122.1 GCA_022764165.1 Eubacterium sp.
GAGTTTGAATAATATACAAAACCCCACAAATGGCGTAAATACGCTGTTTGTGGGGCTTTTCTTTTCTCTGTGATACCTTTTTGATACCTATATGGAGGTATTCACTAGGTAATAAAGTTCTAAACATGTATTTTCTATTATTTCAGGATTCCGTTTCGGAGTCATTTTTTTCCATTTATATTTGGGTTCACATGGTTTGCAGGAGGTACCCTGTTCGGTGCAGGTGTCCGGCCAGTTCAGTTTCCATTCCAGGTATTCGTCCTGGGTGATCTCGCCGTTACCAAGTTCTTCCAGATTGGGAATAAGGATGATACCGGATGTTTAAGTCGGGAAGGGCAGATTGCCAGACTGGCATTGCTTGATTTTGCAAAAGACTTTCAAAAGAGGAACCCACAGTTCCGGGTATTCGGTATATATCTGCACATGGATGAGGCGACACCACATCTTCATATTGATTTTGTGCCGTATGTAACTGGAAGTAAACGTGGGCCGGATACCAGAGTATCCATGAAACAAGCATTGGCATCCAGAGGGTTTGTCGGAAAGGGCAGGGAAAATACAGAATATAATCAGTGGATGGAATCGGAGAAACAAGAGCTGGCGAAGATCGCAGAAAGATATGGGATGATCTAGGAGCAAAAAGGTACACACCGGGAGCATCTGGATGTCTTAAATTTCAAAAAGGAACAGCGTGAACAGGAAGTGGCAGTTCTGGAAAAGCAGAAAGCACAGCTGCAGAAGGAAACGGCTGCTTGCCATGAACTGGCAGATAATCTCCATGTGGAATTGTTGCAGACCGGGAATGAACTGCAGAAAAAGAAGGCAGAGCGTGCCCAGGCAGAAAAGGAAGCAGAACAGGCAAAAGCAACTGCCGATAAATATGAGAAAAGTCTGAAACAGGCAAAAACGATTGCAAAAGATATTCAGAAATATGCCGGGGAATTCTCGAAACCAGTTGATGAGGTACTCCCAGAGGCTGGGATGCTGGAAAGCGCCAAGAGTTACCGGGATAAAAAAGCATTTCCGATAATCAGTGAACTGAAAGAGCTGCTATATGGTTTGTACCTGAAATATATTCAAGTAAAAGAGCAGTTAGATCAGGTCGTTTATAAGTATGACAGGTTGAAAAATTCTAATCATATATTAGCAGAGCAGAAACAGGAATTGTTGAATGAAAATTCCGTTCTGTGGGAAGAAAATAAGGATTATCGACGATTAAAACGTGCAGTTGGAGAAGAACGTTCCGAATATCTCATTCTAAACGAAAAAAGCAGAGAGATGGCTGAGAAAAACAGAAGAAAAGAAAATAAGCGATCGCATGACCGAGACGGAAGATAAGGAGGATTGACGCTATGGAAAAACATATTTACGATGAAAAGAATGGTCTGGGTTACACTTTGTATGGGGATTATTATCTGCCGGATCTGGAGTTACCTGAAGATGAAGAAGCACATTATGGGAAGTATGGAATGCTCCGGAAAACTTATCTCAAGGAGCACAGAAAAGCGTACTATCAGATGTTGATTCGGCAAGGGAAGCTTAATAAACATCTGAACAAGGTAGATCGGGAAGCGCATGAGCGGATGGATATTCTGGTGGCACAGATGGCAGAAAAACAGGGAGTTACAGAACTGTTTAAAGCAGAACAGCCGATGCTGTGGGTAAGAAAGATGAATGGAATAAGGACTGCAGCAGAGGAAATGGTGCTTACAGAGATTGTATATGGGTAAGAAGTAAGACAGGTGTATAATATTACCAGAGGGGAAAGATTTATTTCCTCTATTATTAAAAAAATAAAGTTTATTTGGGGATATTTTGAAAAACTGTACGTCTAATCTATGTAAATGAAAATTGCCGGCCGGCTAAAGAAGGTGGTGTTAAAGTGACCAAAGAGGAATTAGGGACGTTGATTCTCAACTCAGAGAGACAATTGTATTCTACTGCCAAAACAATTTTAATTAACGATCAAGATTGTGCGGATGCTATTCAGGAAACGATTGTTAAGGCATTTTCAAAGATTGGAACTTTGAGAAATGACAAATATGCCAAGACATGGTTGATTCGTATATTGATCAATGAGTGTTATACTCTTTTGAGAAAGTCGAGTAAACTTGTTTCTTTGGAAGGGATGAGTGAAATGACAGAAATTGAGGTAGATCAGAAAACTGACTACAGCGACTTGTACAGAGCCGTAAATTCTTTGAAAGAAGAATTACGAATGCCAGTTATTTTGTACTATATTGAGGATTTCAACATAAAAGAGATTGCGCAGATTCTTGAGATAACCGAGGGAGCAGTTCAAAAAAGGCTTGCCAGAGCACGGGGAAAACTTAAGCGTAATTTACAGGAAAGTGAGGCGTTGACAGTATGAGGTTAGAAGATATGAAAAAAGATATTCCTGAAACTCCGGAGTTCATCCACACGATGATTCAAAGCGAAGTGAAAAAACAGCTTCAGGACACGAAGGTGGTTAATATTCAGACAAGAAGAGTGAAAAAATGGACAGGTGCCAGAGTGGCTGCAGCAATAGCCGTATGTGTATTGGCTACATCGACCATAGCCTATGCAGGTACCAAATTATATCATATGTTTTTAGAAAAACAAGGAGCCTACAGTATCGTAACGGGAATTAAGGCGGATGGCAGCACAGGGAAAATTAATCTTCCTGAAAAAATTCATGATATAGATATCTCAGCAGGATATATTCCAGAAGGTATGGAATGGATTGATGAATTACATTTGGAATATCCTGAGCATGATCGAACCGGAGGATTCAGCTTTGCATCTGTGCTTTTAGACGAGGATGATTTGAGCAAAGTAATGCAAGATAAGAATGTTGTTGACTGTGAGGAAAGAACTTTTGGCAATTATGAAGGTGTATATCTTAAATATAATGACCTGGCAGAGGATGGATCTTTTAATCAAAGGATTTACCTCCTTCGCCCAGATGTATATCGTGTAATTACTGTTTATATCGGTGATGATATTTCAAAAGAGGATGCCATTAAAGTGGTTGAAAACCTTGTAATCACTGAAAATGATATAATGATTGAAACCGCTGGTTTGTATACGTGGAGCGAAATGGTATCCCCTGAAGAATCATCGGGAGAAGCAGTGATGACTTCCATTGCAGATAATAAATTGCTAATGCATCAGATTGGTGAAGTGTTTGATATATCAGCATCTGGTGAAGACAGAGATGGCAACTATATTGAAAATGATAAGATTTCAGTTTGTGTTGATGCTGTTCAGGTGGGGGACAATCTGCAGCTGCTTGGTCAGAATAATGTGCCGGAAGAATGGACTGATGCAGTTGGAACTGATGGAAATTTAGAAAATAATACGCTGTCTTATATTAAGTCCGGTAATGGCATTGATTCAGTGGATGAGATTGTAAAAACAGAAAGTGTGAAACAAAAGCTCGTCTATGCGACAGTTACTTATACCAATAAGTCAGATGAAGAAATTAACCATATGCTTTATATTGGTACATTGCTGTTGATGGACCATGAAGATGGAGCATATCAAATTTACGATCCGACAGAACAGTCCGGAGATGACTACGATCGTGTTATATGGGATGGTGTTGCACGTACAGCTGAAATGACATACAACAGTATATCAGAGGATTATGGAAATGGAGGAAACTATATTTCTTCATTAAAACCTGGTGAGAGTATACAGGTGAATATGGCATGGATCGTAAATGAGAATGACTTGAATAATATGTATCTGAATCTTAACGGTGATGGAGCGGCATATGAGTTTTCAGATTCAATGTTAAAAACAGGATTGGTGGACATATATCAGTAATGAAAATCTTATTATAGAGAAGAGGCTGTCCGTAGTGGGCAGCTTCTTTTAGGTAGAAAAAGCATAGTTTGAATAAAGCTGTAAAAGTTCACGTTGAATTTTACAGCTTTTTGTGTATAATATAAGTAGCAGAAACAATATAAAATCAAGGAAGGAGCTGAAAGAATATGGCAAGTATTTTACCAGTATCTGATCTGAGAAATTATAATGAAGTCTTGAAGAATTGCCGTAAAGGGGAGCCTGTATATCTTACTAAGAATGGCAGGGGACGTTTTGTAGTTATGGACATTGACGATTTTGAGCGTGATCGTGCAGAGAAGAAGCTGTTGATGAAACTGCAGGAAGCCGAAGAAGCAGTGAAAGACGGCGAAGGATGGCTGGATTTGGATGAATTGAAGGCACTCGTGGGGGAATAAGATGTTAAAATTACGGATTAACCCGATTGTAGCAAAGGATCTGAAGAATATTCGGGATTACATTGCTGAAGACAACGAGGAATATGCGACAAAGACCATAAAGGAAATTTACGGTAAATTTGAGAATCTTCAGATGTTTCCGGGAATGGGATCAGATCTTTCCAAACGAGTCAGTTTTCGTACAGACTATAAATATGCGATATGGGAAGATTATGTGATTATCTATAAGGTAGGAAACGAGTATGTAGAAATCTATCGTGTGATCAATCGATGTCAAGATATTACGAGAATATTTGATTAATGAAAGAAAAATAATAGAGTGTTAAAAGAAACCTTGCTTCAATATACTATATTGTATAAGTCATCATGAAAAGCGAGGTGTTAGAAGGGATGTTAAAAGTGAAGCTTAAATGGATTGAATTTGAAAATTTGAGAACAGGCTTAAAAATCGAAAAGATAGCATTCAACGATGACATAACATTGTTGGTTGGATTGTCAGGTGTTGGTAAAACTCAGATTCTTAATGCTATTGAATATTCATTAAAGTTGGCTGTAAATAAAAACATTAGATTAGAGCCATTTGCTGTTAGTTTGTGTGTAGAAATTGAGAATGACGAATATGTGTGGGAGTATAAGATTGAACAAAATCCAGTCGAAGATATTATTGAGACAAAGGAAATAAAATATATTTTTACGTATGAAAAGTTAGTCAAAAATGGAAGTCAAATTATTGTATATAGAAATGGTGAAGATATTCAAGTGATGGGATATGAAAAGGTTCCAAATCCCAAGAAGGATGAAAGTCTTTTAATTCAATATTCAGAAGATACCTTTTTTAAACCGATTATTTTAGGAATAACAAAGCTGTATCCAATAGAAGTAGAAATGGATGTTAGAGGGGCTATTGATAGAGAGAGCTTTAATATGTTTAAAGCAAAAATAAAACAAAGTATGCAAAAGGACCCGCAAGCATCATTTGAAAAATATAGTCATTTGCCAGTTCCATTAAAACTATATATTGCTAAAGAGTTTTATCCTGAATTGTATGCTGAAATTTTTGATGCAGTAAAAGAATTATTTATGGAAGTGAATAGTATTGATATTGTTGAGGATTCGACAAGAGAAGTTTATATGGTTGCAATAGATGTTTATGGAAAGAAATTAATGCAACATGAAATTTCAAATGGAATGTTAAAAACAATATATTATATTGTTGAATTAGTGACAATGTCAAAAGATTCCTTGGTGCTAATTGATGAATTTGAAAATGGATTAGGAGTTAATTGTATTGATATTCTTGCGGAAATTTTGTTAGATGAAAGAAAAGATTTGCAATTTATAATTACAAGCCATCATCCGAAGATTATAAATCAAATATCTAATGCAAAATGGAAAATAATTGAAAGAAATATTTCTACAGTTACAAATTCTTCGGCAGAAGAGTATGGCATTTCTCATAGCCAACATGATGCATATTTTAATCTTATTAATAGATGGGAATTTGAGGGTAAGATATAAATGAATTACTATTTTTTATTGGAAGATGAGAAATCATCTATAAAAGTACTTCCTAATTGGCTTGAATATATGGGGATAAAAAATATAAGAGTTCAAGATATCACATATCTGACTGATAATTGTTATGTAATGCAGAGTGGACAAGGTGTTACGCAATTGATTACTAGAGTTTTGTTTCAGACAATTGATACAATAATTCAAAATCCTGGAAAAGTAGACGAGTTAATTGTAATTTTAGATTCTGAAGAATATGATGCATTGTCAAGAAAAAATCAAGTAAATTCAATTATTGAAAAGTATATAAAGGATAAGGATTATCAGATTGATTTTACGTACAAAGTATTTGTATGTAATCATTGTTTTGAAACGTGGTTGCTTGGTAATAGGTCATTATTTCCTGAAGAGAGACCTTCTGGTGATTTTCAAAAGTATTATGATTCATATAATGTAAAAGATAGTGATCCAGAAATGATGACCGTTCCACAAAATGTGCAAGAAACGATTGCATCATATCATTTCCACTATTTACATGAGATGTGTAGGTATAATAAGATACGATATAGCAAAAAAAAGCCAATGATTATGGCAAAAGAGGAGTATTTTAATCAATTGAAAATTAGAATTGAGTCTACACACCATTTGCGTTCATTTTTTGAATTTTATAGTTATTTTAACCAAACTTAAAATTCTTATGCTTAGGTATAAGCTATGAAAATTTTTGAAAAGAATATTTGAGTGATAACAGATATGTGATAACAAATTGATAACACCGTTCAGTACAGTCTATGGACATAGGACAGTGGAACACATATGAAACCAAATAGAACCATAATACCAATACAAAAATATATAGTAATAAGGATTTATTTGCGAGTTTGAGTAGCTTGAAAAATCGCGGAAAAGCCCATAAATAAAGGCTTTGCGGGGTGTCGAAAAGACCAAATGGAGTGCAAATGGAGTTTAAAAATTATTTTTTTCTCTTGTTTATATTCCAGATTCACCTGCAAATTTCGTGAAATCGGTTATTCTCATAAAATAAAATTAGAGTAAATATGAAGAACAGTTTGTTTTGATTGAAGTGATTTTCGTCAAGGCAGACTGTTTTTTTGTTGCCTGCATTTAGAAAACAGATACCACAGAAAGGTTCTTTACTTTCGATGAGCTTAAACTCCATGACACAGTAATCACACTGATGGAGAATTAAAAAACAAGAAAATTTGATAAATTTCGGAAAATGATGTCCGATTTTGCATCTGCCAGTACAGAGTATATGAAGAGATAAATATTCAAAACACAGGAGGTACTGATTATGCAGAATAAATTATTTTTAAAGGCAGCCGATATATGTGAACTTCTGGAAGTAAAACAGACATCGGCTTATGAAATCATCGGAAATCTGAACAAGGAACTGGAAGAACAGGGCTACCTGACGCTTAGAGGAAAAGTTCCGACAAAGTATTTTGTGAAGCGTTTCTACGGAGTAGAAGATACTTGTGAGATTCCACAGGAAGAGGGAAAGGAATGGTTTCATGCGTAAGAGAAAAATGTATTTATCAGTGGAAGACATTGCAGAACTCTTTGGATTATCAGTTTCGTTTGCTTACCGGGTAGTGGAAAGAATGAATGCCGATCTGGCAAGCAAGAACTATTATGTGATTCTCGGTCGGGTGCCAACCCGCTATGTAGAGGACAAGATCTATGGTCTGGAACATGTTGAGCAGTATTTGAAGGAGGATAAAGCGGTATGAGTATGATGCAGGAAAAAATGTATATGGATGTGGATGATGTGTGTGCAATTCTTGGAGTTTCAAAAACTTATGCATATAGTCTGATGCGAGAATACAACAAAGAATTGAAGGCAAAAGGCTATATTGTAGTAGCTGGAAAAATCTCTACGAAATTCCTGGCAGAAAAGATTTATGGCATGAAAGTCGAGGATTAGCAATGGGGGTTTACAAAGAAGGAAAAAACTGGAAAGTACAGGTCTATTACAAAGACTGGCAGGGAAATCGGAAAAGAAAACAGAAAAGAGGATTCAGGACCAAGGGTGAAGCTAAGGAATGGGAAAGAGATTTCCTGCAACAGCAGAGCCAGGGTGTGGATATTGAATTTGGAAATTTTCTGGAGATTTATTACAAAGATATGGATGTCCGTCTCAGAGAAAACACTATGTACACGAAGCGATATATTATTGACCTGAAAATCAAGCCTTATTTTGAAAAGAAGATTCTCAGTGAAATTACGGTGGCAGACGTCCGTGCATGGCAGAATGAGTTGCTGACGTATAAGGATAAGAATGGAAAAGGATATTCTCCTACTTATCTGAAAACAGTGAACTGCCAGCTGACTGCAATCTTCAATTATGCAATGCGGTATTATAACCTGCAGGATAATCCCTGCAGGAAGGCAGGAGCGATTGGCAAGAGTAAAGGAGAACCGAAGGACTTCTGGATGCAGGAAGAGTTCAATGCTTTTCTGGAAACAGTAAGTGATAAGCCGGAGACAAGAATGGCGTTTCTTTTGTTGTACTGGACCGGAATGCGTATCGGTGAATTGCTTGCACTTACTTATAATGACATCAATCTTGAAGAGAAAACCATATCAATCAATAAATCTTATCAGAGACTGAAAGGAAAGGATATGATCACGCAGCCGAAAACTCCAAAGAGTATCCGTGTGTGTTTTTTGCAAGCCTTTTTTGCATAAAATTGCAAAAAGTTTTTGTAGGTTGTTGCACATACATTTTGTAGGTAATTGCAAGGCTCTGGCTGGCAACTATTCTGCCAGCCACATAGCCATTGCAGACCATATTTAATTGTTACAGCGTAAGGTGTGGAAATGGCAGATCACTGTCCTCTTCCTCATGTGCATTTCGACGGAAATAGAGATATTCTTCCTCTAATTCCTCGTAATGTATAAAATCTTTCAGATATCTTAACTCTTCGGAGTCCCGCCGCTGTTCATCCAATACATTTGACAGGAAA
>JALERM010000183.1 GCA_022764165.1 Eubacterium sp.
CGAAGGAGTTTGTAGATCAGACAGCCGGAGAGATCAAGAGAATCTGGGATATGATGAACACTTCCTATGACAAATTTATCCGTACTACCGACGAAGATCATGAAAAACAGGTGCAGAAGATCTTCAAGAAATTATATGATCAGGGAGACATCTATAAAGGATATTACGAGGGAATGTACTGTACTCCGTGTGAGTCCTTCTTCACCGAATCCCAGCTGGTAGACGGCAAGTGTCCGGATTGTGGACGTCCTTGTCAGCCGGCAAAGGAAGAAGCTTATTTCTTCAAGATGAGCAAATATGCAGATCGTTTAATCGAGCATATCAATACACATCCGGAATTTATTCAGCCGGTATCCCGTAAAAATGAGATGATGAATAACTTCCTGCTTCCGGGACTCCAGGATCTGTGTGTATCCAGAACTTCATTCAAATGGGGAATTCCGGTAGATTTTGATCCGAAGCATGTGGTTTATGTATGGCTGGATGCACTGACCAACTATATCACTGGTATCGGATATGACTGCGATGGTGACAGCACCGAACAGTTTAAGAAAGACTGGCCTGCAGACCTGCATCTGATCGGAAAAGATATTATCCGTTTCCATACCATTTACTGGCCGATTTTCCTGATGGCACTGGATCTTCCACTGCCGAAGCAGGTATTCGGACATCCGTGGCTGCTGCAGGGTGACGGCAAAATGAGTAAGTCCAAAGGGAATGTGCTGTATGCGGACGATTTGGTGAATTTCTTTGGCGTTGATGCAGTACGTTACTTTGTTCTTCACGAGATGCCGTTTGACAATGACGGTGTGATTACCTGGGAACTGATGGTAGAGCGTCTGAATTCCGATCTGGCAAATACCCTGGGCAATCTGGTAAACCGTACCATTTCCATGTCCAACAAATATTTTGGCGGTGTAGTTACCAGAACAGGTGTGACAGAAGAGGTAGATGAAGATCTGAAAGCAGTCGTAACAGCCACCAGAGATAAAGTGGCAGCCAAGATGGAAGATTTGCGTGTGGCAGATGCCATGACAGAGATTTTCAATTTGTTCAAACGCTGCAACAAATATATTGATGAAACAATGCCATGGGCTCTGGCAAAGGATGAGGCTAAAAAAGACCGCCTGGCAGAAGTAATGTACAATCTGGTAGAAAGCATTTCCATCGGTGCGGCTCTTCTGGAATCCTTTATGCCGGAAACCACCGGAAAGATTCTGGCTCAGCTGAATGCAGAGAAGAGAGAGTATGAAACCCTGAATCAGTTTGGTCTGTATCCGTCCGGAAATAAAGTGACAGATAAACCGGAAATCCTGTTCCAGCGTCTGAAAGTGGAAGAAGTTCTGGAGAAAGTAGAAGCTATGAGAGCAGAACAGGCTGCCGCATCCGGTGAAGCAGCCGCTGAGGAAAAAGAAGAAGAAAAACAGGAAGAATCCGTGATCAATATCGAACCAAAAGCAGAAATCACATTCGATGATTTTGAAAAAATGCAGTTCCAGGTAGGTGAGATCATTGCCTGTGAGGCAGTAAAGAAATCTAAGAAACTGCTGTGCTCTCAGGTGAAGATCGGAAGCCAGGTAAAACAGATTGTGTCAGGAATCAAAGCCCATTATTCCCCGGAAGAAATGGTAGGAAAGAAGGTTATGGTTCTGGTAAATCTGAAACCGGCCAAACTGGCAGGAATCCTGTCTGAAGGAATGATCCTGTGCGCAGAAGATGAAAACGGTGAACTGTCTCTGATGGTACCGGAAAGAAAAATGCCTGCAGGTGCAGAAATCTGCTAATAGTTACCCCGGGGAAAATGTAAAACTCCCCGGGGTAAAATCATGAATGAAGAGGTGGAAGATGATTTTTGAAAGTCATGCTCATTATGATGATGAGGCTTTTGATGAGGACCGTGAGACGCTGCTGGATTCTATGCAGGTGCATGGAGTGGAACGGGTTATCAATGTCTGTGCGGAGGTTCAGAACTGGGACCGCACACTGAATCTGACGGAGAAGTATCCGTTTATCTATGGTGCGGTTGGTGTACATCCGGATGATGTGGGAAGTCTGACAGAAGATGGTATTCAGAAAATGAGAGAATTATGTCAGATGGAAAAGGTTGTGGCTGTAGGTGAAATCGGCCTGGATTATTACTGGGATAAGGAACAGCATACGTCACAGGTTTTCTGGTTTGAACGCCAGATGGAAGTAGCCCGGGAAGAAAAACTGCCGATTATTGTTCACAGCAGAGAGGCCGCACAGGATACACTGGAAACTATGAAACGAGTAAATGCCGGAGAAATCGGCGGCGTGATACATTGTTTTTCTTACGGAAAAGAAATGGCACGGGAATATCTGAATATGGGATTTTCTATCGGTGTGGGCGGTGTGGTCACATTTAAAAATGCCAGAAAACTGAAAGAAGTGGTGGAATATGCACCGCTGGAATCATTGCTTCTGGAGACAGACTGTCCGTATCTTGCTCCGGTTCCCTATCGGGGGAAGAGAAACTGTTCGCTGTATATTCCTTATGTAGTGCAGGAAATTGCCCGGATTAAGGGCGTTTCTGAAGAAAAAGTGATGGAAGTGACCCGGGAGAACGGATATCGGGTGTTTTCAAAAACAAGATAAGACAAGTTCAGTAGATAAGAAAAAATCCCCTCCTTATAGATTTTGATAATTTTATCATACATTATCAGAATTTATAAGGAAGGGGATTTTTTGCTATCTTCCTATTTTACGCACAAAGCAAAGAATTACACCGAGAAAACTCAATAAAGCAAAAGATCTTCCCAGGGTAGAGGTTACACTCAGCACCAGCTTCAGTCCCGGAAGTGGATAGGGATGCTCCGGCAGCAGCGGATTGATATAATGTGCAGCCAGTGCCAGTAGGAAGAAGAGAAGAAATCCCAGCATACCACGTCCTGTATCAATTCTTCGGACTTTGCCGTTATCCGGCATCTTTTTCCGGGAAATGGTCCAGAAAATCTGGAGAATACCAAAGGCTGTCAAGCCCAGAGAAAGAATCAGGTAAGCGGCCTGATTGATGTTCCGTTCCTGGATAATTCTGCCGATAGAACCGAAAACGTGGCGTTGTGACCAGAGCCCCAGGGAAAGCTTCGCAGTTATGTAAAACATAAGGGCTCCGCAGACCCATGGCAGCAGATTGAAACATATTTTCCAGGCTGTGTTTATGGTCCCCACAGTAACGGAGCCGGCGGTAGCAATCCCCCGGGAAACAGTGCCGGTAACGCCCCGGGATATCTTTCCGGCTGTTTGGCTTTTTTTCTTCTTTGTTGCTTGTTTCTTTGTTCCCTGATTTTTTTGATTGCTCTGTTTTTTTGTATAGTGTGAGGATTTATTCTCAGTTTGTCTTTTTCCTTTTGCAGGATCGGTACCGGATTCTTTCTGCTCCAGCGATATACCACAGTTACTGCAGAAGTTTCCGGTGACTTCCTGTTTACAATTTGGACATATCATAAAATCAATCTCCTTTCCGATCTATTCTAACATGAATTGTACAATATAAATCTTAAAATTCTGTGAAACCTTCCTGAAGAAAAGTTGCGATTATCGTAGATTTGCCGGAAAAAAAGTATTATACTTTTGAGTAGTAGAAAAAAGTACGCCCTGAAAGTGTGCGGCAGGAGGAAAAATTAGTATGAATTATTTGTTTTCAAAAAGAGATCTGCGCAGACTGATTATACCACTGGTTTTTGAGCAGGCTCTGGCAATCACCGTGGGTATGGCAGATACTATGATGATTTCATCGGTGGGGGAAGCAGCTGTATCAGGAGTTTCGCTGGTGGATATGATTAATATGCTGATTTTCAGTGTGCTGGCGGCACTTGCTACGGGAGGTGCAGTAGTGACATCTCAGCATTTGGGGGCAAGAAAAAGAAATGAAGCCTGTCGTTCGGCTAAACAATTACTGTATACAGTAATTATAGCGGGCGTATTGATTGCGATTCTTGCGGTGGCGGCAAGAGTACCCCTGCTTCGCCTGTTTTTTGGCAGTATTGAAGATGACGTTATGAATAATGCCCTGATTTATCTGATGATTTCAGCGGTGTCTTTCCCATTTCTTGCAGTATATAATGCCTGTGCTGCCCTGTTTCGCTCCATGGGAAATTCTCAGATTACGCTGAAGGTGTCTATTCTGATTAATCTGATTAACGTCGTCGGCAATGCTATCTGTATTTTTGTCCTTCATATGGGTGTTGCCGGTGTTGCACTTCCGTCGCTGGTATCCAGGGCAGTGGGCGGAATTATTTTGTACATATTACTGCAGAATCCTGAAAATGAAGTATATTTTGTAAAAGAAAAAATACATTTGGAAATGGATGTGATCAAACGGATCCTGTACATCGGTATTCCCAGTGGAATTGAAAATGGGATTTTCCAGCTGGGACGTGTGCTGGTAGTCAGTATTATTTCCGGTTTCGGAACGATTCAGATCGCAGCCAATGGCGTAGCTAATAATCTGGATGCCATGGGATGTATCATCGGACAGGCCATGAGTCTTGCCATGATAACGGTAATTGGTCAATGTGTGGGTGCTCAGGATGAAAAACAGATTCGTTACTACACCAGAAAACTGATGACCATAGCCTATGTGGCAACGATTATATTAAACAGTATCATTTTGATTTTCCTGAATCCGATCCTTTCCCTGTATGGGCTGAGTCAGGAGACAACAAAACTTGCTTACATTCTGGTTATGATACATAACGGATGCGCCATGTTGATGTGGCCGGCCGGATTTGTACTGCCCAATATGCTCCGTGCCTGCAATGACGTTAAATTTACCATGGTGGTTTCTATTTTCTCCATGTTCACATTCCGTATCGGATTCAGTTATCTGATCGGTGTGCAGATGGGAATGGGAGCAATCGGAGTATGGATTGCTATGGTTATTGACTGGATATTCCGTATCATGTTTTTTGTGGGAAGATACCTCAGCGGAAAATGGAAAAAACTGTGTCTTCACTAGTTGACACTTTATATACCGATTGGTATAATGGCTTTACATAGAAGAGTTTTGTATGGTTTGACCGAAAAAATTCTGAAAGGAAGCTGATAAGGATGGACAACAGAGAGGCAATTATTAACAGTGCACTGAAGCTGTTCTGCCGTCGGGGTTATGATGCGGTGGGTGTACAGGAAATCGTGGATCAGGCAGGTATTACAAAGCCTACCCTGTATTACTATTTTGGAAGTAAGCAGGGCCTTCTGAAAGAGATTCTGCGTACTAACAGTGAGATTCTGGAAAAGATGCTTCAGGAAGCAGTGGAGATTCCGGGTGATATTCCGGATGTTTTGTTTCGGGTGGCCAGGGCATATTTTGATTTTGCCGCAGGCCATTGGGAGTTTTATCTGTTTATGGTCAGCCAGTTTCATTCCGGACATGGTACGGAAGGATTTATGGCTGTATATCCTTTGATTTCCAGGTTCTATCAGTATGTGGTTAAGATTTTTGAAGATGCATCGGATGTTCTGGGAAATATGAATGGACGTCAGGGACAGTTTGCTGTCAGTTTTATGGGAATTCTTGATTCTCATATGATGTTGCATTCGCTTAATCACAGAGATGATTTTTTCATGTCAGATGAAAAAACGTATGAGATTGTACGTCAGTTCCTTTACGGTATTTACACATAAGAGTCAGACAGAGAGACGGAACGAGTTGAGGAGGAAGAACACGTGGCAGCATGGTATGAAGAAGCAATATTTTATCACATGTATCCCATTGGAATGGCAGGAGCACCAAAGGAAAACAGACAGACGGAGGTAACACATCGTTTCCCTGAACTGGAAAAGTGGATTCCGCATATTAAAGAACTGGGATGCAATGCGATTTATATAGGACCGTTATTTGAATCATCTACCCATGGATATGATACGAAAGATTACAGATTTGTAGACAAACGTCTGGGTGATAATCAGGATTTTAAGAATTTTGTGGCAAAAGCTCATGAACTGGGAATCAAAGTAATCGTTGACGGAGTATTTAACCATACGGGAAGAGAATTCTTTGCATTTCAGGATATTCAGAGAAACCGTGAGGGTTCCCGATATGTAAACTGGTATAAAGGCGTGTGGTTCGGAGGAAATACCTGGTACAACGATGGATTTTCCTATGAGGCATGGCGCAATTGCTTTGAACTGGTAAATCTGAATCTGCAGAATCCCGAGGTAAAAGGATATCTGCTGGAGACGATTCACGGCTGGATTCAGGAATTTGATATCGACGGAATCCGTCTGGACTGTGCAGATTGTCTGGATTTTGGATTTTTAGAAGATATGCGTCGCTGTACCGGTGAGTGGAAGCAGGATTTCTGGCTGATGGGTGAGGTGATCCATGGGGATTATGGCCGCTATATTCAAGATGGATATCGGCTGCTGCACAGTGTAACGAACTATGAGCTTCATAAGGGGTTATATTCAGGACATAATGATCATAACTATTTTGAAATCGCACATACGATTCGCCGAGAATTCGACAGCAACGGCGGTATTTACAGAGGCATGAAGCTCTACTCTTTTGTGGATAATCATGATGTGGACCGCCTTGCCAGCAAACTGAAAGTTCCTGGACATCTGCCGCTTGTGTATACACTGTTATATTTCCTTCCGGGAATTCCTTCTATTTATTACGGTTCAGAATGGGGAATTCAGGGAAGAAAAGAGGGAGGCAATGATGATCCCATGCGTCCCGCTCTTAATCTGGAAGAGATGAAGGTAAAAGCACCTCATCCGGAACTGACGGAGTGGATCAAAACCCTGGGTAAGATCAGAGGAGAACATCCGGAAAGCGCAAATGGAAGTTATAGAGAACTTCTGCTGACCAATCGGCAGTATGCGTTTGCAAGGATTCAGGATGATAAAGCTGTCGTAGTGGCAGTGAATAATGATGAGAATCAGGAGGCACAGATTGCGATTCCGGCTCCGGTTGGAGGAAAAGTATACCGGGATGCTGTGACAGGAGAGTGCTGTCCGGAAGAAGGCGGAAGATTGAAAGTAACACTGCCGGCAAACGGTGTAAAGATATTTGTGATGTAACAGCAACATTTTTAGAAAAAAAGGAGAATAGGTATGGGAGAAAGAATGCATTTCGGGGAACAGGACCAGTATTTTTTCGGTCAGGCAACGCATTATGACATTTACAAAAAGCTTGGTGCTCATCTGACCACGGTAGGAGAGGAAAAAGGTGTATACTTTGCTGTCTGGGCACCTAATGCAGCCAGGGTTTCTGTGGTTGGTGAATTTAATGAATGGGAGCCGGATGTAAATCCGATGGAAAAGACCGGCCCTATCGGTGTGTGGGAAACATTCATTCCGGGAATTGTAGTTGGTGATTTGTATAAATACTGTGTCAGAACACAGGATGGCCGTGAATTATTTAAAGCAGACCCCTATGCCACATGGTCAGAGATGCGTCCGGGCAATGCATCCCGGGTTGCTGATATTAGTGGATTCAAATGGGGAGATGCTGCCTGGATTAAAAATCGTCAGGCAAGTGATCCAAATGATAAGGCTATGGCAATTTACGAAGTACATCCAGGTTCCTGGAGAAAACATCCGGCTACTGAGCAGGACCCAGACGGATTCTACAGTTATCGGGAAATCGCTCACTCTCTGACTGAGTATGTGAAACGTATGGGGTATACCCATGTGGAACTGATGGGTATTGCAGAGCATCCGTTTGATGGTTCCTGGGGATATCAGGTTTCCGGTTATTATGCACCGACTGCCCGCTATGGTTCCCCGGCAGATTTCAAGTATCTGGTAAATTATCTGCATAAAAATAAAATCGGCGTGATTCTGGACTGGGTTCCGGCTCATTTCCCGAAAGATGGACACGGTCTTGCCGAATTTGATGGAACTTGTCTGTATGAGCATGCAGATCCGAGACAGGGAGAGCATCCGGACTGGGGCACAAAAATCTTTAATTATGGCCGCAATGAAGTAAAGAACTTCCTTCTGGCCAATGCACTGTACTGGGTGGAAGAATTCCATGTGGACGGACTTCGTGTGGATGCAGTAGCTTCCATGCTGTATCTGGATTATGGTAAGAGAGACGGACAGTGGGTTGCCAACAAGTACGGCGGCAATCAGAATCTGGAAGCCATTGAATTCTTCAAACATCTGAACACTCTGGTGCAGGGAAGAAATAAAGGCGTTATGATGATCGCAGAAGAGTCTACTGCATGGCCGAAAGTGACCGGAGATGTTGAAAAAGAAAATGGTCTTGGATTTACATTTAAATGGAACATGGGATGGATGCATGATTTCCTGGAATACATGAAACTGGATCCTATTTACCGCAAATACAATCATAACAAGATGACTTTCTCCATGACCTATGCATTCAGTGAAAAATATGTGCTGGTGTTGTCTCATGATGAAGTAGTTCATCTGAAATGCTCGATGATCAACAAGATGCCGGGACTGTATGACGATAAGTTTGAAAACCTGAAAGCCGGATATTCTTTCATGTTCGGACATCCGGGAAAGAAGCTTCTGTTTATGGGACAGGATTTCGGACAGTTCCAGGAGTGGAGCGAGGCAAGGGAACTTGACTGGTATCTGCTGAGAGAAGAACGCCATCAGCAGCTGCAGGAGTATGTGAAAGATCTCCTTCACATGTATAAGAAATATCCGGCACTGTACGCCAATGATAAGGGATATGACGGATTCCAGTGGATCAATGCAGACGACGGTGACAGAAGTATCTACAGTTTTGTCCGCTGGTCACCGACAGGACGGAATAATCTGCTGTTTATCTGTAACTTTACCCCTGTGGAAAGAACAGATTACCAGGTAGGTGTGCCGAAGAACAAACAGTACAAGCTGATTCTTAACAGTGCGGATCCAAAATACGGCGGAAAATATGAAGTTACGGATACGGTACTGAAAGCGAAGAAAGGTGAATGTGACGGGCAGAAGTTCCATCTGGACTATCCGCTTCCGCCATATGCAGTAGCAGTATTCGCGTTTTAAACTTTTTCTTTACAATTCAGTGAAAAAGTGTTTATAATGAAGTGGAGTGAAGCAAGGATTTGGATGATGAAAAGGAGAAGACATTAAAATGAAAATAACAAATATCAGCAATATAGAAGCATTTTTTAAAGTAGTAGATCAGTGTAAAGGAAAGGTAGAACTGGTTACCGGTGAAGGAGACCGTCTGAACCTGAAGTCCAAACTGTGCCAGTATGTATCTTTAGCTAATATTTTCTCCAATGGTGAGATTCCGGAACTGGAAGTAATTGCTCACGAACCGGAAGATGTTAACCGTCTGGTAACATTTATGCTGGATGGAGAATAAGAACTAATGGAATGGGATATACCAATTCTGATGATGTACCCGAGCTAATAACAGGGGCTGTTGTGAAACAGCCCTTTTTGGTCGTTTTCCAATTTGAAAAACAGGAGGAATTTTATTATGACAAAAATAGATATTATATCCGGTTTTCTGGGTGCCGGAAAAACAACATTAATTAAAAAGTTACTGTCAGAAGCATTGAAAGGAGAACAGGTGGTTCTGATTGAAAATGAATTCGGTGAGATCGGCATCGATGGTGGTTTCCTGAAAGAATCAGGAATTGAAATCCGTGAGATGAATTCCGGCTGCATCTGTTGTTCTCTGGTGGGCGATTTTGGTACTTCTCTGAAAGAAGTTATCACAACCTACCACCCGGATCGTATAGTGATTGAACCTTCAGGTGTAGGAAAACTTTCTGATGTAATAAAAGCAGTCAAAGGTGTTGATGTGGACTGCGAGATTTCTCTGAACAGCTATACCACGGTAGTAGATGTAAATAAATGTAAAATGTATCTGCGCAACTTTGGAGAATTCTTTGAGAATCAGCTGGAGTATGCAAAAACAATTATCCTCAGCAGGACAGATACACCAAAGGCAACAGAAGAAAAGGTTGCAAAAGCAGTTGAGATGATTCGTGGAGTGAATAAAGATGCAGTGATTATCACAACATCTGTGGAAAAACTGGACGGTGCACAGATTTTGCAGGCGATGGAACATGGAAGAGAAGAGGAAGAAGAAATTTGCCCGGTGTGCGGACATCATCATAACCATGAGCATCATCACGACCACAAACATGAATGTGGATGCGACCATGATCATGAGCACCATCATGAGCATCATCACGACCACGAGCATGAATGTGAATGTGGCCACGGCCATGATCACGATCATGAACATCATCATCACGACCATGATCATGAATGCGGCTGTGGTCACGATCATCACCATCATCATGCAGATGAAGTATTTACCAGCTGGGGACGTGAGACTGCAAAAAAATATTCCCGAGAAGAGATTGAGTCTATTTTGAAGCAGCTGTCCGAGGACGAAAGTCTGGGCGTGATTCTTCGTGCAAAAGGTATGGTAGACGGTAAAGACGGACAGTGGATTTTCTTTGACATGGTTCCGGAAGAATATGAAGTGAGAACTGGTGCGCCTCAGATTACCGGAAAATTATGTGTCATCGGTTCCAAAATGAATGAAGCAAAACTGGAAGAATTGTTTGGAGTGAAATAATTATGATGAGAAGAGATATACCGGTTTATCTAATAACCGGATTCCTGGAAAGTGGAAAAACCCAGTTCCTTGATTTTACGATTCATCAGAAATATTTTCAGATTCCGGAAAAAACTCTTTTGCTGGTCTGCGAAGAGGGCGAAGAAGAGTACGATGCGGATGACCTGAAAAAATATAATACAGTGATGGAAATTATCGAGGAGCCGGATGACTTTAATGAGGATACCCTGCGGATGCTGGATAAGAAGCATAAGCCGGAACGTGTATTAATCGAGTTCAATCCTCTGTGGTCAGTGGACAAGTTTTATCAGATGTCCCTGCCCCGTTATTGGGATATGGCTCAGCACATTGTGACTGTGGATGCCAGCTGTTTTCAGATTTATATGAATAATATGAAATCTCTGTTTGTGGAAATGATCCGCGGCGCGGATATGGTAATCTTTAACCGTTGCCAGCCGGACAATCCCCTGGCAAATTTCCGAAGAAGTGTGAAGGTTGTCAATGCCGGAGCCGAAGTTCTGTTTGAGGATGAAGATGGCGAGATCGATGATATTTTCCAGGATGAAATGCCGTATGACATGGATGCAGATGTGATTGAAGTGGAAGATATTGACTTTGGTATCTGGTATATTGATATGATGGATAATCTGGACGATTATGTGGGAAAAACGGTCAAAATCAAAGGTCAGGTTCTGAAAAGCCGAGATTTGAATGCGGGATTTTTTGTCCCCGGCCGTATGGCTATGACCTGCTGTGCAGATGACACCCAGTTTATCGGCTACGTGTGCAAGAATCCGGATGCCAGAAGGCTGCGGATGGGTTCCTGGGTAGAAGTAACTGCTGAGGTGAGAAAAGAATATATGGAAGTATATCAGGATGAGGGTCCGGTTCTGTATGCGACAGAAATCGTTCCCGCAGAAAAACCGGAACAGGAACTGGTATACTTTACCTGATAAAGGAGACGACAGATGTTTTTAATCGTAGGCCTGGGAAATCCGGGAAAACAATATGAAAATACCCGCCACAATGTGGGATTTGATGCCATAGATGTTCTGGTGGACGAGTACCGGATTCCTTCTTCCGGGAAACAGCATAAAGCCATGTACGGCAAAGGTGTGATAGAAGGGCAGAAGGTAATTCTGGCAAAACCACTGACGTATATGAATCTGAGTGGGGAAGCTGTCCGGGCAATGGTAGATTATTATAAAATAGATCCGGAGACAGAACTTCTGGTCATCTTTGACGATATCAGTCTGGCTCCGGGTAATATCCGGATCCGGAAAAAAGGAAGTGCCGGAGGACATAACGGAATTAAGAGTATCATTACCCATCTTGGTACACAGAATTTTCAGAGGATTAAAGTGGGCGTTGGTGAAAAACCAAAAAACTGGGATCTTGCTGATTATGTACTGGGTGCATTTTCAAAGGATGACAGGAAGCTGGTAGATGAAGCTCTGGAGCGTACCGCGAAAGCTGCGGCATTGATCGTGCAGGGAGAGATTGATGAAGCTATGAACTTATATAATAAAAAGCTGGTGATCGATGCTGAAAATGAAGCAGTAAAATAGCAGGAGAGGAACTGACCATGCAGATGGATGCATTCTTACAACCTTTATATAACCTGGCTGATTTTGAAGAAATACAAAAGCAAATCAAAAAACAGGGAATTGTTTCAGTTTCTGGATGCCTTGACTCCCAGAAAGCTCATTTTACATATGGGCTTGCCCGGGAGTTTCCTTTTCGTCTGATCATCGCGGAAAATGATCTGAAAGCCAAGGAATTTTATGAGGATTACCGGATGTATGACCCGGAGGTGCTTTTGTATCCGGCCAGAGACTTAATTTTTTATCAGGCAGATATTCATGGAAATCTGATCACCCGTCAGAGGATTCAGGTTTTAAAAGCATTAATAGAACAAAAGAAATTGACAGTAATCGCTTCTGTGGACAGCTGTCTGGATTATCTGGTTCCTCTGGAAGTCTGGATCAACAACATCCTATATCTGAAAAATGACAGTGAATTGGATCTGGATCAGATGAAATACCGTATGGTGGAACTGGGCTATGAAAGGACGGCACAGGTGGAAGTGCCCGGCCAGTTTTCCATTCGAGGCGGAATTATGGATGTATTTCCGCTGACGGAAGACAATCCCTGGCGGATTGAACTGTGGGGAGATGAAATTGACTCTATCAGAAGCTTTGATGTGCAAAGTCAGCGTTCCATAGAAAATATGGAAGAGATTGCCATATATCCAGCCACTGAGATGATACTGGATCGTGAAAGGATTACATCCGGAATCAAAGCCATTGAAAAGGAATCAAAATCAATAAGCAAAAAACTAAGAGAAGAATTCAGAACGGAAGAGGCTGCCCGCGTGGCAAATCTGGCGGAAGAAGTAAAAAATCAGATGGAAGAATTTGAACATTTTGCCGGTGCAGAAAGTTTTATTCATTATTTTTATAAAGACACGGTCTCTTTTCTGGATTATTTCCCGGAAAATACACTGCTTGTACTGGATGAACCCAACAGACTTACCGAACACGCAGGAGCTACCGAGGCGGAATTTCGGGAGAGCATGATTCACCGGCTGGAAAAAGGATATCTTTTGCCGGGGCAGACGAATCTGATCTGCAGATATCAGGATGTGGTGCATAAGATGCACAAATGTCACGGGCTTGCCTTGTCGACGATGGAGCCACGAGGAAATCAGTGGAATTATACCCTGGAAAAACAGATTGTTGTCCGATCGGTAAATCCTTATAATAACAGTTTTGAAATGCTGGTGAAAGATCTTCAGAAGTGGAAACAATCCGGTTATCAGGTTATGCTGCTGTCTCCTTCCAGAACCCGGGCAGCACGGCTGGCTGAGAACCTGAGGGAAGAGGGCCTGGCAGCATTCTACAGTGAGGAACTGCAGCGTCTTATTCAGCCGGGAGAAATCAAGGTGACATGCGGCCATGTGACCAGAGGTTTTGAATACCCGCTGATCAAATATGTGGTGATAGCCGAGAGTGATATTTTCGGCAAGGAAAAGAAGAGAAAACATAAGAAAAGTGAATATAGCGGCAAAAAAATACAGTCATTTGCAGAACTGGCTGTAGGTGATTTTGTTGTGCATGAAAATCATGGACTGGGTATCTACAGAGGAATTGAAAAACTGAAGGTAGATGGTGTGGTCAAGGATTACATTAAGATTGAATATGACGGTCCCAGCAATCTTTATATACTTGCCACTCAGCTGGAGATGCTGCAGAAATATTCCAGCGGAGAAACCAGGGCACCCAAATTAAATAAACTGGATGGTCTGGAATGGAAAAAAACAAAAACCAGAGTACGTGGTGCGGTAAAGAATATCGCCAAAGAACTGGTGGAATTGTATGCAGCCCGTCAGAATGAGACAGGTTTCCAGTACGGACCGGATACCGTATGGCAGAAAGAGTTTGAGGAAATGTTTCCTTTTGAGGAGACGGAGGATCAGCTCCTGGCCATTGAAGCGGCAAAAAAGGACATGGAAAGCGGAAAAATCATGGATCGGCTGATCTGCGGAGATGTGGGATATGGTAAAACAGAGGTGGCACTTCGCATTGCTTTTAAGGCGATCCAGGAAGGAAAGCAGGTAGTATACCTGGTTCCGACCACAATCCTTGCTCAGCAGCATTACAATACCTTCAACCAGAGGATGAAGGAGTTCCCTGTAAGGGTGGATCTGCTTTGTCGTTTCAGAACAGAATCACAGCAAAAGAAAACCATTGAGGACTTGAAAAAAGGTCTGGTGGATGTGGTAATCGGAACTCATCGTGTACTTTCTTCCGATGTGAAGTTCAAAGATCTCGGTCTGCTGATCATCGACGAAGAGCAGCGTTTTGGTGTTAGACATAAAGAAAAAATCAAAAAAATGAAAAGAAGTATCAATGTACTGACATTGACGGCTACGCCGATTCCCCGGACCCTTCATATGAGTCTGATTGGAATCCGTGATATGAGCGTTCTTGAAGAGCCTCCGCAGGATCGTGTGCCCATCCAGACGTATGTGATGGAATATAACGATGAAATGGTGAGAGAAGCAATCAGCAGGGAACTGGCCCGGGGAGGACAGGTATATTACGTATATAACCGGGTAAATAATATCGAGGAAATCACCAATCAGATTGCCAGGCTGGTGCCGGAAGCAAATGTAGCCTTTGCTCACGGACAAATGAGCGAGAGGGAACTGGAAAAAATCATGTACGGATTTATCAATGGCGATATTGACGTACTGGTTTCTACTACGATTATTGAGACCGGTCTTGATATTTCCAATGTAAATACCATGATTATCCACGACGCAGACCGATTGGGACTGTCACAGCTTTATCAGCTGCGGGGAAGAGTAGGACGGTCAAACCGGACCGCATATGCATTTCTCATGTACCGCAGAAATGTTATGCTGAAGGAAATCGCTGAAAAGCGGCTACATGCGATTCGAGAATTTACGGAATTGGGAAGCGGAATCAAGATTGCCATGCGTGATCTGGAACTTCGCGGTGCCGGTAATCTTCTGGGGGCAGAGCAGCATGGTCACATGGATGCTGTAGGCTATGATCTGTACTGTAAAATGTTAAACGAGGCAGTCCAGGAAGCGAAAGGAATTCAGGTTCAGGAAGACTTCGAGACAACCATTGACATGAGTATCAGTGCCTATATCCCAGACAAGTATATTCAGAATGAATATCTCAAGCTTGATATATACAAGAGAATTGCCGGAATCGATAATCCGGAAGACTATGAGGAAATGCTGGGAGAACTGCTGGATCGTTTCGGAGAACCTCCGAAAATGGTACAGAACCTGCTGGCAGTGGCGAACCTGAAAGCACTGGCACACCGCATCTATATCCGTGAAGTCAAACAGATGGGTGACCAGATCAAACTCACCATGCACGAAAACGCAAAAGTAGATACATCAAAAATCCCGGAAATACTGGCAGAATATCCGAATGAACTACAGTTCAAAGTAGAAGCCAGCCCATACTTCATCTATCGGCCGAGGAGGAAAAAACCAAAAGAGGCGGTGTCGATGATGGAACGGACGGAGGAACTGCTCAGGAAAATGCAGTGTCTGGTATAACAAAAAAATATACTTTTTTGTAATTCTTTTGAAGGGGGACGGAGAATCTCTGGTATTTTTCAGAAGCAGGCCGCTCCTCCTCGACTCTGCACTAAGCGCGACTAATTGACGCTCAGGAGAACCTTCGCGCCAAAGTCTTGCTAAGTGCATATTTTCGGACTCGCTTTCCCCAATGCTTCTGAAAAAATGATAGGAAGTTTCCGTCCCCTTTCAAATTAACAAAAAAGTATACTTTTTCATGGTAAAGTGTTGACAAATCACTGAAAAGGGCATAGAATATCCCTATCAAAAGCGAAACCGATGAGAAAGAGGAGTAGGCTTTAAAAGAAATCGCAGAGAGTGGCAGATGGTGGAATTGTCATATGGATTTTATTGCTGAATGGACTTTCGAGGGCAGCCCGAAATCATGAGAGTAGGCACTGCCGGGAACCAAACCCGTTATCAATGAGGGACGTATGTTAGTACGTATAAAGTGGACGATTCGTCAATTTGAGTGGTACCGCGATAATAAAGATTTTTATTACCGTCTCAAGCAACAGCTTGAGGCGGTTTTTTGCGTGATGGCAATGAGCCGTGCGGTTGAAAATATATACAGATTTTTGTCGTGCTCGTGCGAAAAAAAACCTTTATATATTCTCAACCATAGGGCGAAGCCCGCGACCGAGCGCCAGCGAGGTGCACGGCAAAAAATAGAAATCTATCGGCTATTTGCTTTTGAAAAACATATCAATCAGAGCAAATAAGGAGAGTAAAGTTATGAAGAAAAAAGTTTTGGCAGTAATTCTTGGTGTAAGTATGGTAATGTCTATGGCAGCATGTGGCGGCAGTTCAGATTCTGCGAAGGAAAGTAATCAGGGTGAGGAAACTTCTGATGGTACTGAAGATACAGGTGCAGCTGATGCATCGGAAAAATCCGCAGATACAGAAGGTTCTGCAGATTCCTACAAAATTGCGATTGTAAAGCAGATGGATCACGCATCTCTGGATGAGATTGCGAATGCCATTGCAGCTCAGTTTGATGCCATCGAAAAAGAAAAAGGCGTGGATATTGAATATGAAATTTATTCAGGACAGGGTGAACAGACAACCTTGAAACAGATTGGGGATCAGGCGATTGCAGAAGGAGTAGATGCCATTGTTCCTATTGCTACGATGGCTGCGCAGGTTATGACTGTCTGTGCGGAAGATACTCAGACACCGGTTGTGTATGCTGCAATTTCCGATCCGGAAGCAGCAGAACTGACAGGCATCGATTATGTAACCGGAACCAGTGATGCACTGAATACCAATTTTATTATGGATATGATGCTGGCTCAGAATCCGGATGTAAAAAATGTAGGTCTTCTGTATTCTCTGTCTGAAGCAAATTCTACAAAACCAATTGCAGATGCAAAGGCTTATCTGGATACGAAAGGAATTTCTTATACAGAGCAGACGGCGGCTACGAATGATGAAGTAATTGCAGCTGCATCCGCACTGGCAGCAGCAAAAGTAGATGCAATATTTACACCGACCGATAACGTCATTATGGCGGCAGAGCTGGCTATTTACAGTGATCTTGCAGAAGCAGGTATCCCGCACTATACCGGGGCTGATTCTTTCGTAAGAAATGGTGCATTTGCTACCTGTGGTGTTAATTATACAGATCTTGGAACGAAGACAGCTGATCTGGCTTATACCGCAGTGACAGAAGGTATGGCTGATCTGGACGATTATTATCTGATGGATGGCGGAATTATTACCGTCAATACAGAAACAGCTAAAACACTCGGTGTTGACTACTCTGTATTTGCAGATATGGGTGAAGTGGTTGAGGTAGCAACCACAGAAGAGTAAAAGGAGGGGCTGCTGGTGCTTTACATTTTACAGACTGCACTTGAACTTGGATTTTTATATGCACTGGTTGCCATGGCATTGTTTTTGAGCTATCGTGTACTTGATATAGCGGATCTTACAACAGACGGCTGCTTCGTTCTCGGAGCAGCTGTATCTGTCACGATGGCAGCTGCCGGGCATCCATTTTTGGGAATTATTGCTGCGATGGCGGCAGGATCCTGTGCCGGTTTTATCACTGCATTCCTGCAGACACGGCTGGGAGTTCCCCCGATATTAGCAGGTATTGTAACCAATACAGGTCTCTATACCATTAATCTTATGGTTATGGGATGGAGTTCCAATGTGAGCCTGCTTAAGACAGAGACAATATTTACGATATTTGAAACTACAGGAATCGGCGGTAAATGGTATGAGGTTGTTTTAGCCGGTTCTATTACTATTCTTATGGGGATTTTTCTGGTTTTGTTTTTGGGAACCAGATTGGGGCTTTCGATTCGTGCCACCGGAAATAATATCCGCATGGTGAGAGCTTCTTCTATCAATCCCACCTTTACTATTACGGTAGGACTTTGCATCGCCAATGCACTGACCGCACTTTCCGGTGCTATGGTGGGTCAGTATCAGAATACGGCAGATATTAACGGTGGAACAGGTATCGTGGTCATCGGTCTTGCCTGTCTGATTATCGGTGAAACGGTTTTGGGACGGAAGACAATTATAAAAGGTGCTATTGCTGCAGTGATTGGTTCTGTCATTTATCGTTTTATTTATGCAATAGTACTTTATACGAAAGTAGTTCCGGTACAGGGATTGAAATTGCTTACCGCTATTGTGGTAGGTGTGGCTATTGCAGCCCCCACCATTAAGAACTGGTTCCTGTTCCAGAGACGGAAATATGCAGCAATGCGAAGAAAAGGAGGCAGATAGGATGCTGAGAATAGAAAATATAGCAAAAACATTTAATCCCGGCACTATCAATGCCAAGACAGCACTCTCAGGTCTTTCCCTTCATCTGAAAAAAGGTGATTTTGTGACGATTATCGGTTCCAATGGTGCAGGAAAATCTACTCTGTTTAATGCTGTTGCTGGTGCATTTTATGTGGATGACGGTTCGATTGAACTGGATGGGAAAGATATTACCTTTGTGCCCGAGCATAAAAGAAGCCGATATATTGGAAGACTGTTTCAGGATCCCATGGCCGGTACAGCTCCGGGGATGACTATAGAAGAAAACCTGGCACTGGCATTTTTACGTACCACAGAAGGAAGCAATCCGTTCAGCCGTATTTCCCGAAAAGATAAGGAACTGTTCCGGGAAAAGTTGAGTCTTCTTGATATGGGTCTGGAAGACAGAATGAAACAGCCGGTAGGACTGTTGTCCGGTGGACAGCGTCAGGCACTGACACTTTTGATGGCGACCATGGTTACCCCTAAAATTCTCCTGTTGGATGAACATACAGCAGCCCTGGATCCGGGAACCGCTGATAAAGTCCTGAAACTTACCAGAGAAATTGTGGAAAAAGATAAGATTACCTGCATGATGATTACTCACAACATGCATCAGGCACTGGAACTGGGGAATCGTACATTCCTGATGGCGGATGGTCAGATCGTGCTGGATGTAGAAGGAGAAGAAAGATCACATCTGACGGTAGAAGATCTGCTTGTTCGATTCCGGGAAGGAACCGGGAAAGAACTGGATAACGACAGGATACTGCTGTCAGAAAGGAGTTAGTAGATGTCTAATTTGAAATATTTGGTTATTGGTGCAGGTGGTACCGGCGGTTCTATCGCCGGTTTTCTTGCATCTGCGGGAAAAAATGTAACATTGATTGCCAGAAATCAGAATCTTCAGGCGATTCGGAATCATGGGCTTCGTATCCGAAAAGGTGACAGGGAGCGTGTGATTGATTTGAAGGTCATGAAAGAAGAGGAGTATACGGAGAAAGCGGATATTATTTTCCTTTGTGTGAAGGGGTATTCAGTGGAAGAGACGTATCCGCTTCTTCAAAAGGCGGCGGATAGTCATACAATTGTGATTCCGATTTTGAATATCTATGGGACCGGTGAGAAGATTTCCAGGGATCTTCCGGGGCTGCAGGTTTTGAATGGATGTATTTATATTTCAGCTGCGATTGAGGAACCGGGGGTAATCCGGATCAGCAGTGATATTTTCCGTGTAGTGTATGGACGGGTTGACGGTAAAAAAGATGAACCCATGTTGCATCAGGTAGAACAGGATCTGAAGGACGCAGGAATCATTCCTTTGTATACGGATCAGGTACAACGGGATACACTTCAGAAATATGCGATGGTGTCTCCGATGGCAGCCGTTGGTGCCTTTTATGATGTGAGCTGCGGAAAGATGCAGGAACCGGGAGAAGCCCGGGATAAGTATATTACCTGTATTAAAGAAATCGAAAGTCTTGCTCATGCCATGGGAATTACATTCCCGGTGGATGTGGTAGAAACAAATGTGAAAATTCTGGATGATCTGCCCCGTGAGTGTACAGCTTCTATGCAAAAGGATTTAAAAAAGGGTGGAAGAACAGAAATGGACGGACTGATTTTTGAAATGGTGCGGATGGGACACAAATATGGTGTTCCTGTACCAAACTATGAAGAGATTGCTGCTAAATTTGGTTTTTCATGGATATGAAAAATATCTGGACAAAGATAAACAAAATGAATAAATGCTGAAAAAAACGTGCTTATTTATTGATGTTTTCCAACAGGAAGAGTATAATTACTTTACAAAATATTTACATAAAGAAAGCACGGGGAAAGAAAATTGAAAGAAGAATTACAAGCATTTGAGAAAACAAAAGATTTTTTAGTCTGCATTGATTCCGATGGTTGTGTATTGGATACCATGGATGTAAAGCATATGAGGTGCCTGGGACCATGTCTGGTTCATGTGTGGGGACTGGGTGAGTTTAAGGATGAGATTCTCAGACTCTGGAGAAAAGTGAATCTGATGGGGTGCGGAAGAGGTGCCAACAGGTTCAGTGGTCTGGCAGCTGTTCTGGAAGATATTCAGGACAATTACATGCGTGTGGAAGGACTGGACGGATATCTGGACTGGGTAAAGAATGCAGAAGAGTTGTCTCCTCAGAATCTGGAAAAGGCATACGAGAAGACGGGTAATGTTTGTATGAAAAAAGCTCTGGAATGGTCTGTGCTGGCCAATCAGTCCATGGTGATGATTTCCGATAAGAGAAAGCAGCCATTTGACGGGGCAGAGGAAGCTCTGCGGATCGCAGAGGAGAATGCAGATGTGGTTATCGTGACAGCGGCCAACGGTTCCGAGATCCGTAAGGAGTGGGAAGCATTTGATATTTACAAATATACCGATCTTCTGATGTCTCAGGAGACAGGAGTGAAAAGTGAGTGTCTGAAAGGTCTGCTGGAAAAGGGATATATGCCGGATCATGTGATTATGATTGGAGATGCGCCGGCTGATCTGGAAGCTGCTGAGGCGGCAGGTGTATTGTTCTATCCTGTCATTGCTTATCAGGAGAGAAAATCCTGGAGAATGTTCCCGGAAGTAGTAGAACGTTTTACTGCCGGAACTTATGCAGGAGAATATCAGGATGCTCTGATTACAGAATTCAAGAAAAATCTGGGCATAGACTGAAGAATAAAAGGAACATAGGGAGAATGTGAAATGAGGACAGTTACCTTAGGAAAAACAGGGATTACGGTCAATAAAAATGGTTTTGGAGCCCTGCCGATTCAGAGAGTTTCACTGGAAAAAGCAGTGGATATTTTACATAAGGCATATGATCACGGTGTAAATTTTTACGATACGGCCCGTTTTTATACCGACAGTGAAGAAAAACTGGGTGCGGCGTTCAGTGACAGAAGAGAAAAAATCTATATAGCATCTAAGACAGCAGCACAGAATGCAGAGGATTTCTGGAAAGATCTGGCCGTTACACTGGGAAATCTGAAAACCGATTATCTGGATATCTATCAGTTCCATAATCCGTCATTCTGCCCCAAACCGGGTGATGGCAGCGGATTATATGAGGCAATGCTGGAAGCGAAGGCTCAGGGGAAGATTCGTCATATCGGAATCACCAACCATCGTCTGGCTGTAGCCCGGGAAGCTATCGAAAGTGGTCTGTATGAGACGCTGCAGTTCCCATTCAGCTATCTTTCATCAGAACAGGAGCTGGGACTGGTGAAAGCCTGTGAAAAGGCAGGGATGGGATTTATTGCCATGAAAGGACTGGCTGGAGGATTGATCAATAATTCTGCGGCGGCTTATGCATATATGCTTCAGTTCGAACATGTATTGCCGATCTGGGGCGTTCAGAGAGAACGTGAACTGGATGAGTTCCTCTCTTATCAGGATCAGGAACCGGTTCTGGATGGTGAATTATCAGAAGTCATTGACCGTGACCGGAAAGAAATTCAGGGGGAATTCTGCAGAGGCTGCGGTTATTGTATGCCATGTCCGGCGGGAATAGAGATCAACAACTGTGCACGAATGTCACTGATGATTCGCCGTGCACCATCTGCAGCACAGCTGACACCGGAAATGCAGGAAAAAATGAAAAAAATTGAAGGCTGTCTCCACTGTGGCAAATGTAAGGAAAAATGTCCTTATGGGCTGGATACGCCGGCATTGCTGGAGAGAAACTATCAGGATTATAAAGAAATACTGGCAGGAAAAGCTTACGATTAAAGTAAGAGGCTCAGTGCAGAAATGTACTGGGCCTTTCATGTTTCTATGATAAGAAATGAGGTGTTCTATGAAACGTATATACAGCAGCATTTTATATTCTTTCTGCGGATAAGGTGTTTGTAACACTTGCCGATGGAACAGAGAATATTCTTTCCAACGGTGGTGCATTTGAAGCCATTGATGAAAACAATATCGATGGGGCGGTATATTCCAGACAGGATCTTACATTTAATGGAAGTGGTACGCTGACAGTTACTTCACCTGCCGGTCACGGTATCGTATGCAAGGATGATCTTGTATTCACAGGAGGTACTTATATAGTGTCCTCTGCTTCTCATGGTATGGATACCAATGACAGCGTTCGAATTGCGGAAGCGTCCATTACCATTGATGCCGGAAAGGATGGTATCCACGCAGAAAATAAGGATGATGCTTCCCTTGGTTTTGTATATATTTTAAGCGGAACCATGGATATCGAGGCGGAAGGAGACGGTATTTCAGCGGGAGCTTATCTGCAGGTACAGGATGGAACAATCAATCTTCTGGTTTGTGGCGGCTATGAAAATGGTACTTCCCAAAGCTATGCTTCGTATGGAGAATTCAAGGGCAGCGGTAAACCAGGCCGTTCTTCTGCCAGGATGGTTCCAGAAGAAAAAAGTAGAAATATGTCGGCTCCTGAAGAAAGTAGTACCAGTATGACAACTTCTGAAGAAAGCAGCACCAGTATGAAAGGCTTAAAAGCGGTCAGTGGTATTCTGATCTCAAATGGCAGGATAACCATTGACTCTGCAGATGATTCGATTCACTCCGACACATCTGTGATCATAAATGATGGTACCTTTGAGATTGCTTCCGGTGATGGCCTGGATTCGAATGGAACACTGACGATTTCGGATGGATATATCTATGTGGCGAATCCAACGGCAGGAGATACTTCTATCATTGATGCGGATGTCAGTCCGGTCATTACCGGCGGAACGTTTGTCAGCACCGGCTCGACGACAATGATGGCACAGACGTTTGCGTCTTCTTCCACGCAGGGTGTCATTAGCTGTACCACCGGGACACAATCTCCGGGATCTGTCGTAACTGTAAAAGACAGCAATGGCAACAGTGTCATTTCTTATGAAGTGGAATATAGCTGTGCCATGGTAATTATCAGCAGCCCGGATATCGTAAAGGGTGACGCATATACGCTTACGATAGGATCAACATCTGGCAGTATTCAGGCTGAATAGAAAGCTATTTCAATATTTTTGACGGGAATGTTAAAAGTTAATTGAAAAAAATTATCAATTATAGTTATTGACATGCAATTAAAGTAAGAATATACTAACTATCGTAAGAAGTAACTGATAATTTTTATTAGAAAGCGAAAGCGGGTGGATTATAATGCCGTTAACCATGGCTGAAACTGGTCAGGAGATTCAGATCAGAAAAATTGGCGGAAAGGATGAGACCAGACGTTTTTTGGAAAGCCTGGGATTTGTGATGGGCGGGTTCGTCACCGTTATATCAGAAATTAATGGAAACCTGATTGTAAAAGTGAAAGATTCGCGGGTGGCAATCAGCAGAGAAATGGCGAATAAGATTATGATCTAGGAGGGAATGAGAAGTGGCTACATTAAGAGAAGCAAAGTGCGGTCAGACCGTAAAGGTCGTGAAAATTCATGGTGAAGGTGCGGTGAAGCGCAGGATCATGGATATGGGAATCACGAAGAATGTGGAAATCTACATAAGGAAGGTAGCACCGCTTGGAGATCCGATTGAGGTAACTGTCCGGGGATATGAGCTGTCTTTGAGAAAAGCGGATGCGGAAATGGTAGAGGTACAATAGTACTTATTTTTTTGAAAAATGGTTAGATAGAACTAAAAATAATTTGTGATGTGTAATCAGAAAGAGGGAGAATATGAGAGTCAAAATTGCACTTGCAGGTAACCCGAACAGTGGAAAAACAACGCTGTTCAATGCACTTACCGGCTCAAACCAGTTTGTGGGTAACTGGCCGGGAGTAACGGTAGAAAAAAAGGAAGGAAAAATCAAAGGATATACAACGAAGGGCGAGGAAGCCATACTGGTGGATCTTCCGGGTATCTATTCCCTGTCACCTTACACGCTGGAAGAAGTGGTATCCAGAAATTTTTTGATTGGTGAAAAGCCGGATGCGATTATCAATATCATTGACGGAACGAATCTGGAGAGAAACCTGTATCTGACCACACAGCTTACGGAACTTGGCATTCCCGTAATCATCGCTGTCAATATGATGGATCTGGTAAGAAAGAATGGGGAAGAACTGAACATAGACCGTCTTTCAAAAGACACCGGCTGTAAGGTGGTTGAGATTTCTGCACTTAAGGGTGAAGGCATCGATCAGCTGATCCAGCGGGCGGTTGCAATTGCGAAAAGCAGAAAAAATATACAGCCGGCACATAAATTTGACGGATGCGTAGAACATGCAATTGCTCATATTGAAGAGGCGATATCGGGACGTGTGGATAAAAACATGGAACGCTGGTATGCAGTGAAACTGTTTGAACGGGATGAAAAAGTACAGGAAAGCCTGAATCTTGAGAAAGCACTGCTCGATCATATCGAAGAAGACATTGTAAGCTGTGAAAAAGAGATGGAGGATGATGCGGAAAGTATCATCACCGGAGAACGTTATAACTACATTGGAAGTATTATCGAGGATTGTTATAAGAAGCGTGTGAAAAAACAGATGTCGGTGTCAGATAAAATTGACAGCATCGTGACTAACCGTTTTCTGGCACTTCCGATTTTTGCGGTTGTGATGTTTATCGTCTATTATGTGTCTGTTACTACAGTGGGAACCATTCTGACAGACTGGACCAATGATACATTGTTCGGTGAATGGATCATCCCGGCAGCACAGACGGGTCTGGAAGCCATCGGCTGTGCGGATTGGTTAACAGGTCTTTTGGTCGACGGTATTGTCAGTGGTGTTGGTGCGGTACTTGGATTTGTTCCACAGATGCTGGTATTATTCCTTTTCCTTGCATTCCTGGAAGGATGTGGATATATGGCACGTATCGCATTTATTATGGACCGTATATTCCGTAAATTTGGTTTATCCGGAAAATCTTTTATACCGATGCTGATTGGTACGGGATGCGGTGTTCCGGGTGTTATGGCTTCCAGAACGATTGAAAATGACAGAGACCGTAAAATGACAATCATGACAACTACCTTTATCCCTTGTGGAGCAAAACTCCCCATCATTGCTTTAATTGCAGGTGCTTTATTTGATGGGGCTGCATGGGTGGCACCAAGTGCATATTTTGTTGGAATCGCTGCAATTATCTGTTCCGGTATTATTTTAAAGAAAACGAAAATGTTTGCAGGGGATCCGGCACCGTTTGTGATGGAACTTCCGGCTTATCATTTGCCGACGGTAGAAAATGTACTCAGAAGTACGTGGGAGCGTGGCTGGTCCTTTATCAAAAAAGCCGGAACGATCATTCTTCTTTCTACCATCTTCGTATGGTTTGCGCAGAGCTTTGGAGTGGAAGGCGGAAGCTTCGGTATGGTAGAAGATATGGATAACAGTATTCTGGCTGCCATTGGATCAGGAATCGCATGGATCTTTACACCGCTCGGATGGGGTAACTGGAAAGCCGCAGTGGCTGCAATTACAGGCCTCGTTGCAAAGGAAAATGTTGTGGGAACATTTGGTATCCTGTACGGATTTGGAGAAGTGGCTGAAGACGGAGCTGAAATCTGGGGAAGCCTTGCCGGCTCTATGACAGCAGTAGCAGCTTATTCATTCCTGATCTTCAATCTGCTGTGTGCACCTTGTTTTGCTGCGATGGGAGCAATCAAGAGGGAGATGAACAATGCAAAATGGTTCTGGTTTGCCATTGGATATCAGACCATTCTTGCTTACACAGCATCCCTGTGTGTATACCAGATTGGAACTTTGATCACGACAGGAGCATTTGGAATCGGCACAGCTGTGGCATTTATCATCATTGTTGGATTTTTGTATCTGTTGTTCCGTCCTTATAAGGAAAGCCAGAGCCTTACTGTGCCGAAAAGCGTAGCTGGTAAAATAAGAGCATAAATAGTAATCATTCACAATGGATAATAAGGAGGCACAGAGTTTATGGAAACAGATACCATAGATGCAGATGGTTATCAGACAGTCCCTATGCAGAAAGACCATGTATTAGCGTGTCTCAGAAAACAGGGGTTCCGAATTACAAAACAAAGAAAACTTCTGATAGATATTATTCTGAGTGAGACATGCAGCTATTGTAAAGAAGTATATATTCTTGCATTGAAGAAAGATCCGGGAATTGGGATTGCAACAGTCTATCGGACGGTTGATGCACTTGAGAAAATAGGGGCTCTGAAACGAGGAACTGCATATCAGTTGTGTGATCATAAAAACAGGGTGTGCCAATGCTGTCTGGTAGAACTGGAAGACAGTTCTACGGTTAAACTGGATGGTAACTCCATGGAAAAGGTAATTAAGAGCGGAATGCAAAACAGCGGTCTTTCCAATGGAAAAAAAGTAGTAGGAATCACATGGATGCAGGCAGATGATCATTTGTGATTGCTATTTCTTGAAAATTAAATATTAACAATAATCAGCTCCCTCACTCAATTAAAATGCAGTGAGGGGGCTTTTTTTCAATGTTTCTTTAAGGTTTTATGCTATAATCAGATAATAGTGGAGGTGTACCATAATGAAAATACTGCTTGTTGAAGATGAAAAAAGGATGGCACAGGCATTATGTCAAATCCTGCGCCTTGAAAATTATGAGGTTGATCACTGCTCTGATGGGCTTTCCGGTCTGGAAGCCATTGAAACAGACATATATGATATTATTATTTTGGATGTTATGCTCCCCAAAATGAATGGATTCGATATAGCCAAAAAGACCCGTCAGAAAGGTATCCGTACTCCTATACTAATGCTGACGGCAAAAAGCGAACTTGATGATAAAGTGATCGGTCTGGATAGTGGGGCGGTGAAGATCTGGGGATTTGAAAGTGAAGCGGAATATAACAATGTGGAAGTATATATGTCATTTACCCGCAAAAAGCTGGCTTTTGTAGGGGCAAAAACCGTCATAAAAGCAGTTCGAGGTATCGGATATGAATTGAGGTGTGAAGATGTTTAAGAGAACAAGGAGAAAAATTGTTGCTTCTATCATGGCGATTCTAATTTTTGTCTTTGCAGCTATCCTGGCATTGATCTACGGCTCCAGCTATTATGAGACGATGAACAGAAACAGGGAAATGCTGGAGTCCCATGCGGAGTTTTTTTCTCTTACGGATCTTTCGGGTAATTACAAAGAGAATGACCTGGGACCGGATATTGGAAATCTTGCGAAGGGGGAGCCAAAGCCCGGAATGTCCGGGAAAAAAGATTTCAGAGATAGGGACGAATACAGACTTTCTTCTTTCTATTCGGTGGTTATCTCACAAGACGGCAGTATGCTGGTAGCTGAAAACGGCAATGAGATTTATTCCAATGAAGAATTGCTGGAACTTGCCGGTGAGGTCAATGTAAAGACAAACAACATCGGAACCATAGGAAGTCTGATGTATTACAAGGCAGACAAAGGGGGGTATACCCTATGGCGGGATTCTTGCCATTGTCGTGTTTTTCTTTCTGTCCGTTTATCTCGCCAGAATGATCATACGCCCTCTGGAAGAAAATCATATTACGCAAAAGCAGTTCATTTCTGATGCCGGGCACGAACTGAAAACCCCGATCTCAGTGGTCAGTGCCAATGCGGAACTATTATCAAGAGAAATCGGAGAGAATCAGTGGCTTGCGAATATTCAATATGAAAACGAGAGGATGGGAGCTCTGGTAACCCAGCTCCTTGATCTTGCCCGTATGGAAAATGTAACACCGCAGATGGAAACGGTGGATTTCAGTCATCTGGTCAGCGGTGAGACATTGCCGTTTGAAAGTGTGATATATGAAAATGGAATGGTATTCCACTGTGAGATCCAGGATAAGATCCTGGTGTACGGTAATTCCATGCAGCTGAAACAGATTACAGCTATTCTTCTGGATAATGCCGTGAAGCATTCTACGGCAGGAGGGGAAATATTACTGACATTGAAAAAAGAGCATGGACGGGCGGTTCTTTCCGTGATCAATGATGGGGATGAGATTCCTGCTGAGCAGTGTAAGCATCTTTTTGACCGTTTTTACCGGATGGATGAAGCTCGTAATGGGGAAGACAAACATTACGGTTTGGGGCTTGCGATTGCCAGGGCCATCGCTGTTGGACATCATGGAAAAATCGAAGTAAAATGCCATGACGGAAAAGTTCAGTTCACCATCAGTCTTCCGGCTGAAAAATAGATTATAATTTAAGAAAAAATTTCAATTATCATTCTTTGAAAAAATAGGGTTTTGTGATAGTATAAATTAGATATAACTAACAATATAAGTAAAGGGGCTGAATCAAATGACGGATTTCGTTATTGCAGGGATATTGATTATATTGATTATTATAGGCATACGTTCCAGTGTTAAGCACTTCAAAGGTGAGGGAGGCTGTTGTGGTGGCGGCTCTTCCGTTAAGGTGAAAAGAAAGAAACTGAAACAGGTTGTAAAAGAAAGAACGGTTATCATTGAGGGGATGACCTGTGAACATTGCAAAGCCCGTGTGGAAAGCAGATTGAATTCATTGGATGGTGTTTCAGCCAAGGTAAATCTGAAAAGGAAGACTGCGGTGGTTTCCATGGAGAAAGAGGTAGAGGATGAAGAGATTAAGAAGGCTATAGAGAATGCCGGATATGAGGTTATAGAAATAAGATAATGAAAAAAGACTAAGATGTATTTACAAGTGAAAGACATGAAGAAAAGTTATGGCGAAGGTGGAAACTACATACAGGTATTAAAAGGAATTTCAACCGGAGTTGAGAAAGGAGAAATGTGTGTGATAGAAGGCGCCAGCGGCTCCGGGAAGTCTACCTTTCTAAACTGTATCGGTGTTCTTGATGTACTTGATTCCGGCAGCATAATGGTGGATGGGAATTATTGAAAAATATGTAATAGTAGAGAGAAAAGCGGATTGTTGGCAGTAAAGCAACCTGCTTTTTCTCTAATAGATAAGATGATTAAAGCGTCAAAAGGTATCAAATACCTTTGATATAGATTTGTTCCTTGAAAACTGAATATATTGTTGTAAAAATAGATTTTTCTCCTGAATTGTGGTATACTTTCCTTAGTTCTTGTATTGGAGGAAATACCATGG
>JALERM010000151.1 GCA_022764165.1 Eubacterium sp.
CGGAAGCTGCATATCTATGATTGCCAAATCAAATTTATTATCTCCAACTAATTTTCTGGTATCTGCAATCGTTGTGACATGACATGTCTCATAGCCTTCCATTTCAAGTGCATAACAAATTCCTGAAGCAATCATGGTATCGTCTTCAATTAATAATATTTTAATCATGTGTTCCATTCCTTTCAGCATACACTGTTTGATATAGAACCCGAATAGCATCCATAACTGTATGCCAAGATAAATCATCAGCGTAAGAATAATTTCTTTGATAAGCTTTCCATAGATTTTCCATAACAGGACTTGATTGAATCTCATCAAATACCTCATCTATGTCTTCAGCTTCTATCTGTCCTAATGTTCCTCGTTTCTTAGCTGTAGCAACAAGTGCATCCCATAATACATCTTTTGAGAGTTGCTCCCCATACAGTTTTTGTAAAATATAGATATCATAAAAATCTCTCATACGTGTGTTCGCAATATTTCGACTGATGACGGTTTCCAGTTTTTCTGCGAATACCGTCTCCAAATTGTATGCCCATACCTCAATTGTGCGATTTTCAAGCATCAGATTAAAGCTATACCGAATTTCTCTTGGAGTAATCACATCACCAGTAGAAATATCAATCTTTAACGGTGTGATTACACCATCAAATTTAGTTTCCATACTCACACGTATACCCGGATAATCTGCCTCCTCCATAATTTCGGATATACGTTTGATACGAAAGGAAACACCATCGTCTATAGGAATTGAGATAATTCTTGAGATAATTGTCTCTACATCTGTCAAACTAACGTTAGTGCCTTTTATGGTAGCATCCAGATCCATGGTCGCTCTGGCATCCAAACCTACCAAAGCAGCCACCAGCATACCTCCCTTTAATATAAACTTGTCTCTATACTCCGATAGAGAAATACGCTCTAAAAAACGTTCCATCATATAATTTCTCATTAAAATCTGTGCATCTGCCGATTTTTTCTTTGACAGATTACGAATTAAATCCTTTAATTGCCTTGCTGTTGTTATCATCTAAAGTAACACCTCCAAATATGGTCGGAGTATCTTTTCAACATGAAACATAGCAGCATATTTCATGAGCATCCGCAAATTCTTATCTTTACGTTTTGCATATTGTTTCAATGCATCTTGAAACACCTGCATTTCAATATTTCTCCGACTGCGAAGCAAATCACAAATTGTCCTTTCCATGTCATAAACTGGAACAGAATGTCCAAATGATGTCTGCATAGTTGTAAGTCCTATACCATGCAAATCTTTTTTTACAGTATAGACTTGAAAACCATCTTCCTGCAGACGGCTTGGATTATAACCTGTTTTGACTGTTATAGAGTATTTCAAGGGTTCCCTGTCTGTCAGATCGTGAAAAAATAATGCTGTTTCATGAGAAAACACCGCCTGACTACAGCGTAAATGTAAAATATATATAGCATCTGTCCACGTATCTGGCGATACATAAACACCATGAGCAACTTGGTCCAATCCTCGATCTTTGACATACGCATAAAATACTGGCTTACTAATTCCATTGTTTAAAACTTGAAAGGTCTGAATTGTTCCCCCACATTCCTTTATTAATAAATCCAGTTGTTCAAATTGAGTCATATTAGCACTCCTTTCATGCTAATATAATAATATACATTAGCATGAAAGTAAATACAAATAACAATCTATTAATAATATCCTCTGGCTTCCTGCCAGCCTTTTATATACCACCTAATCCCTACATATATTGCCTGTACCAGTAACAAAAGGAAAAAGAGATTAATCGGCAATACTGTCTTTATCCAATCTCCGAAGTAGATCGTTATTGCCATGCTTATAAATGTCACCATTATGGTAATCATATCCCAGCAGTATTTCATATATAGTCCGGCAATCTTTATCCCGATGGAAGTAACAAATATTCCTGCACCTGCGAGACAGCTAGCACAAATCAATATTCTTATCAGCCAGTACACAATTCCGGCAAGGACAGTATTGGATATTCCATTACTAATCTGTGCCACATTCTTTCCTGTCAGTATAATCCAACCAGCAATGGTCTGTATGAAAGTTGCGATTGTATCAGTGAATGTCATGCAATCGGATATAAATACCTTTGACCATATCATCTGAAAAGCTGTAATTGCTACACAATACCATATCAGTAGAAACATCAATGCTTCATACATATTCGCCCATTTATAATATCCAAATTTCATGCCCTTTTCATAGTTTCCAATCAAACAGATATCACCTGGGTATCACGAATGCTTCTCCTTTATCGCCTTATCTACATGGTGCTAGCACCATGTAATTAAAGTTTAACATCTGGTATTTTATAAGCCTTGATTTATCTAACTCTTTAACCTGAAAATAAAGTGGTCAATCAACTTTATCCTCTGTTGCTGCAAATCATTCTTGCATATTTATTCTTTGAATCTTCAACAACACGAATCTCCCCCTGTTTAATATAATACTCTATTCTTCGATTGTACCACCAGTCTCCCACTCCAATTTGCGACTGACCAAGGATATCCCCAATCAGTCTGGCCTCTTTCAATGGAACATTTTTCAGCCTTTGCCATATTAGGAAATCATAGAAATCTTCTGGAACGCTAAGGACTTTGCCATTAACTACCGCGCGAAGCGGGCTGTTCTCTTCAATCAATTCACTCCATAACATAGCATACATACGAACTTCTTCTTTTGAAAGCGCTTTTTCATATGGTAAAAATCCTGCAAATTCTTCTGCGGATACCTCACTCCAACTTTGGTAAGAGACAATGCAATTCTCCCGAACGATATGCGCTGGAAGCTTTACTGCTGATATTTCGCTTTTATACCCTTTTAATATCTGGCACAAGCTATAAAAACCGCATCTGGAGTAGGGAGTATCACTGTACCATATCCTGACAGCTTCTCCGTGATCCAGAAATTCCATCAATCGATATAATTCTTTTACATAAACATCTCCGGCATTTTTCAGTTCTTCCTCTGTCTCTCCATCCTGTTCCCACTGATTTTGCGCATACATAGAATAAATCAATTCCCTGCGGTAAAGACTATCCATTTGCTCTTTGATGTTTCCAATATCTAGCATAAAGCCAAGACAAATCACTTCCTCCGATGTCCCCTCTATCCATCCGGTAAAAGGTTTTTGTGGCGGCGTCTTTTTCCTGCCATCCATACAGAAACAGGACCATTAACCTTACCAACCACTATTTTATTTTTTGCTGCTTTCATGGAACCGGCTTCGCTCTCACCAAACAATATTTCAATCATTAACCCCATTTCCTCCCTGGCTAAACTCACTTTTGGATACATTATCCAAATACCCTTGTCTCCTCGACTTCCAATTTGTTCATTTCAAGGGGCATAACCCTATGCCCCTCATTTTACACCTTATAACCTGTCTTGTATATCAAAAGATTACCCGATACACGCTTCTGTGGTTCTCACTGCAGCCTCTTTCACATCCTGTTTCTGGCTGTTCTGCTTGATGGCACTAATTCTGTCATGAAGAGACTGGTGTTCCTCTTTCTCCTCGTCCTGTTCTTCCTCCCCTTCCATCACAGCTTCCTTTTCATCCATGTTCAGCAAGGCATTCAGTTCCGAGAGACGTTCCAGTTTCTGGTTCAGTTCTTCCTCTTTCGGGAACGGTTTTTTCACCTCTTCCATCGCATTTTTCAGCTGTCCCTGCACCGTCTCAAGCTTACGCTCTGCTTCCGCCAGCTTTTGCGGGATTGCCTCCAAAGCGTTATTGATCCTGATGATATTACCGTTTTCATCGGAACCAAGGCTGACACGATATACATTTTCATTTTTCAGAGAAAGGATAAATTCCTTATTCCAGGAATCAAACTTTAAGCGGATGGAAAATCCCTGATACTGTCCGACATTGATCATGGCATCTGCCTGTTTCATGGACTGGCAGACAGCAAGAAGGGCTGCTCCTGCCTCTTTTTTCTCATAAAATACCGTGCCACCGACTTCCATCACAAATTTCTCCGGATCCGTAATCTTATTTGCCTGATACTTTTCCAGATCCGCTTTGTATCCTTCGATGCTTTCCTTAAGTACTGCTATCTGCTGTGGAAAACTCTTTGCAATATCATCTTCCAGCCGGTAATGGTTGCTCACAAAATTCGCTTTCAGCAGCTTGAGCTTTGATACTTCCACATCTAGTGCCATTTTTTCTTTGATCGCCGGATTCCCCGTTGCCAGGGCTTTTACTTCCGCATAAGACAATGCCGTATCGTCCACATCCTCGCAGCTTCGTACCGGGGATTTGCTGGTCATGATCTGGGAAATGAATTTCTGCTTGCTTTCGATCAGCTGGTCGAGTAGGTCAGCGGTATTACTACCGCTTTCCCCTCTAAGAACCGTGCGTGAGAGTTTCCCCTCACACGGCTCAAGCACTTATAAGCCCTGCGTTAGCAGAACCAGTTCATCAACATTTTTCGAGTAATGAAGTTCTCTGTGGCAATCAGCATGTAATAAAACATTCTTTTCTTTAAAATCTGCTCCCACTTCCGTATGGATTCGGAATCCCCGTTCCACTGTGATAGGTTCACCACAATGCGGACAAATGCCTTTCTGCATTTTGTACAGTGCATTTAATTTCTTCCTTCCATTGATTTCT
>JALERM010000082.1 GCA_022764165.1 Eubacterium sp.
CCAGTTCCGAAGCGTAGCGAAGGAATGAAGGTAGCACGAAGTGCGTACGGAACCCTGAAAAGCGCGAGTTTGCGATGCAAACTCGGGACGAGAAATGCTATGCATTTCTCGCTTTTTTTGCGAAGCAAAAAGCCACCCAAAGAATAAAAACTTAAAACTCGACATTTGTTCTAGTAGTTTAGAGATTTAAAACAAAAAATTTTTACATGCGTTTGCCCTGTTTTGTCCGCTTTTTTTTATTCAGGGGTTAATACAAACCCTGAAAACGAGCGAGTCAAGGCTTTAAGCGTTAGCGTGCCTTGACTCGACGTATTGACAAAGAAAAGGTAATATATTACCTTAAATAAAGTAACATATTACCTATTTGAGGGCGTAATGAATTTAAAGGAAGTAATCAGAAGTGATAAAGTGAATTTTACAGGCATTGAATCATCATATTTTCTTTTAGGCTTGCTAAGTGCCTTTGAGAACAGATTTCAGACAATGGCAGATAGTACTATGAAAGAAATTAGCTGGAAACAGTTTTTTGCAATCATATGTATCAACTTATGCAAAACTCCTCCTACAGTTAAGGAGTTAGCGGAAATCATGGGTAGCTCTCATCAGAATGTAAAGCAAATCCTCTTGAAACTGGAGAAGAAGGGCTTTGTAAGTATTTCTGTGGATGAGCAGGATAAGAGAAAACAACGCATTGAACTTACTGATTATTGTCAAGAGTTTTGTGAGAAAAACGATGAAATGAGTAGGGCTCTTTTGAAGAGAATGTTTACGGGAGTGTCTGAGGAACAGTTACAGACTACTATACAGACCATTATACAAATTGAAGATAATTTAAAGGAGATGCGAAATTATGAGTAGAGGTATTATTTTATATCAATCTAAATATGGAGCAACGAAAAAGTATGTAGATTGGTTAGAGGAGGATCTTGGCTATGATTATGTAGAAACTAAGAATGCTAAAGTTGCTAATTTGCTGAATTATGATGTTATCATTTTAGGTGGAGGTGTTTATGCTTCTGGTATTGCAGGACTGCAATTCTTAAAGAAAAATATAGGGCAGTTGACAGGCAAAAAGATTGTAGTATTTGCAGTTGGTGCTTCTCCATATGATGAGAAAGCAATACAACAGGTAAGGGAGCTGCATTTTAAAGATACACTTAGTAATATTCCATTGTTCTATTGTCGTGGAGCATGGGATGAAGAGAAAATGAAGGTTACGGATAGAACGCTTTGCAAGATGTTACAGAAAGCAGTTGCAAAGCAAAATCCAAACGAATATGAACCTTGGCAAAAAGCATTGATATGTGCAGTGGGGCAAAAGTGTGATTGGACAGATAAGTCCTATTTAGAACCATTGTTGAAGTACATTGAAGAATTATAATCCAAATGTATTATAGGTAAGTCAGATGGAGGTGACAAAATGCTGAATCTTGTAGTATTTGAAACAGAAGAAGTACTCTGTGAGTTAACCGAGCTGACAGAACATGAAATAATTGACATAGGTTTAAGCAAAGAATATAATAAACTTAATAAAATGGATTTGGTATATCTAAAACGTTAAGAAAGGAGAAAAGGCGATGCTATACAATTATATAAAAGAACATTATAAAGAAGCGGAACCGATTTTCTTTTCGGATTTGGAGAGAGAGGGTATTACGAAGTCGGCGTTAAATCAGCAGTTAAAGAAACTCTGTGATAAGGGATTGCTGCAGAAGTATGATACCGGAGTATATTTTATACCTAAGAAGTCTCTGTTGAATTCTACCATAGGGCCGAATGCAGATATGGTGGCGCGATATCGTTTTATTTCCAAAGGAGATAATGTTGATGGTTTTTATGGTGGCAATTCTTTTGCGAACCAGATAGGGATTACAACACAGGTTCCGCGGGTAGTTGAAATTGTGAGTAACAACACAAACTCGTCAGATAGAGAGGTGCGAATTGGCAACAGAAGATTTTATGTAAGGAAACCAATCGTACAGATAACAAAAGAGAATGTGTATGTACTACAGATGTTGGAACTTTTGAAAAATCTTGATGCATATTTAGATTCTTCTTATGATGAGGCACGGGAGAAATTTGCTGAGTATATCACGATTCATGGAATAAAGAGAAGTGATGTGGATTTGTACATCAGAAAATACCCGCTGGCGACATTTAAATTTTATTATGAATTGGGGTTAGATCATGTACTTGCATAAAGAAAATAGAGAATTATTTCGCGATGCAATCTTGTTGGCTTCACAGAAACTGGAAGTCAGTGAAGATATCGTTGAGAAAGATTATTATGTTACTTTGATTTTGAAGAAGCTTTCTACGATTGAATATCCGGTTGTGTTTAAGGGCGGGACATCTCTTTCCAAAGCATTTCATGTAATTGACCGATTCTCTGAGGATATCGACATTACATTTACAGAGCATCTGGGTGAAGCTAGAAGAAAGAAACTAAAATATAACATATTGAAGCCGATTGCGGATGAGTTAGGGCTTGTGATTCATAACTTCGACTCTATTGAAAGTGATAAAAATCTGAATCATTATGATTTTTATTATGAGTCAGTGGTAGGGGATAGAGTTATCAATCCAATTCCGCCTTATGTCAAGTTGGAAACATCCTTGATGTCCTATGCATTTCCTACAGAAGAAAAGGAGCTGGGAAATTATATATTGGATGCTCTCGGAACTGAAGAAGAGGAGTTTATTACAACATATGATTTGAGGACATTCCCTATGCGCGTTCAGTCATTGAACCGTACCCTGATTGATAAAGTTTTTGCTGTATGCGATTACTACCTGCAGGGCAAGGCCCACAGAAATGCAAGACATTTGTATGATATTTATAAGCTGACAGA
>JALERM010000158.1 GCA_022764165.1 Eubacterium sp.
AGTATAGATGGAGGAACCTGCACGGTCATAGATTACTTTGGAAGGTCTCTGGGATGCACCTTTTTCAAGGAAATAAATACCTACACGATCACCGCCGCGGGCGATTCTGGATGTATCTACTCCATATCTTCTCAGCGAGTTTACAGCTGCCTGACCGATTTCGTGGGTCGGAAGCTTGGTTACAAAAGATGCATCAAAGCCATAGTTGGCAAGTGAAACCGCAACGTTAGCTTCGCCGCCGCCGAAGGTTGCTCCTAATTTATCCACCTGCACGAAACGATAATATCCTTCCGGTGCAAGTCTTAACATCAGTTCTCCGAAGGTAACTACTTTTTTACTCATGATTATTTTCCTCTGCTTTCTTTTACAATTTCTACTGCTTCCTGAGCTAATTCTCTGATTTTATCAAATTCTCCTGCCTCTACAAGGCTTCCTTTTACCATCCAGCTTCCGCCGCATGCAATAATCTTATCGCAGCTCAGGTAATCTGCCAGGTTCTTAGCACTGATTCCACCGGTCGGCATAAATTTAACCATGGTATACGGAGCTGCCATAGCTTTGATCATAGCAATTCCACCAGCCTGCTCAGCCGGGAAGAACTTCACGATTTTCAGACCACGTTTTACAGCCTGTGCTACTTCTGACGGTGTGATACATCCCGGCAGAACCAGAATGTCTTTGGACAGACAGTAATCAACGATTTCCGGATCAAATCCCGGGCTTACGATGAATTTTGCTCCTGCTGCTACTGCACGGTCAACCTGATCAATTGTCAGTACAGTTCCAGCACCTACCAACATCTCCGGAAACTGTTCGGACATGATGCGGATAGACTCTTCTGCTGCTGCTGTACGGAAAGTTACCTCTGCACAGGGAAGTCCACCTTCACACAGAGCCTTTGCCAGAGGAGCTGCATCTTTTACATCATTCAATACAACTACCGGAACAACACCCAATTTTGCTACCTGTTCTAATACTTCATGCATTTTAAAAATCCTCCTTTAACATTATCATAGTTTTACCTTCAACTATCAGTTTCATTCTTGCTTTTGTTCCGTATTGTGAAACTCTATTTTGCATTATGAAACTTTTTATCCTCATTATACTCTACCTCTGCCAAATGTCAAGACTAAACGCAACAAACATATCCAGAAAATTCCCATTGCTACTGGTACCCAAAAGTGTTACAATAGCGTTACTATAAAGCCTGAAAGACGGAACACTTACTCTATTGCCGCAGATCATTAAGAAAAGGTGTACATACATTATGGAAAATAAAAACCCGATACAAGTAGCCGACAGATTATTCCTGGTTCTGGAGACTCTGGCAGATGCAGGGCCGCTTCCGCTCACGGATCTGAGCCGCCGTCTGGATCTGAACAAAAGCACCATTCACCGGATACTCACATCTCTGATGTACCTTGGTTATGTAAAGCAGGATACTGAAACAGGCAAATACTATCTTTCATTTAAAATATTATCACTGGCGAATCATCTGCTGGAAAAAATGGATATCCTGGATTCCATCCGTCCGATTCTCCGCAGAATCTCCGCTGAGACCGGAGAAACCGTTCATTTTGTACAGCTGGATGGTACAGATGCTGTATATATTTGCAAAGAAGAATCTACCCAGAACTCTGTTCGCATGGTTTCCAAAGTGGGAAGCCGGATTCCTCTGTTCTGTTCCGGTGTGGGAAAAGCTATGATGGCAGAGATGCCCGATGAAAAGATTAAAAAAATATGGGACAGAAGTGACCGGAAAGAATATACACCACACACCATCACCAATTATGAGGATTTTCTGAATCGTCTGAAAGAAGTGAAAGAAAAAGGATATGCTCTGGATGATGAGGAAAATGAATTGGGTGTACGCTGTATTGCCATAGCACTTCCTGACTACTCCGGCGTATACCGCTACGCCATGAGCATCACCGCACCCGTGACACGCATGTCAGATGAGCGGATTCAGGAACTTGCAGAACTGCTTTTGAGAATGAAAGCAGACTTCAAATAAAAACAAAATTGCCCCGGGGACTTTTAAAAAGTCCCCGGGGCAATTTTGTTTTTATACGAACTGATTACATCCCGCATCATAGACATAATCAATCATCGACAGTTTGTTTTCCAATTCCTGCTGGTTCAGCTGTTTGTCCTCACAGAGATCAGAAAGATTTGCATAATAATCTCTCAGCTGAGTGTTAACGTAACTGAGCAACATCACAGGATCCTTTGGTATCACACAGACAACCTCCTTCTGAAGCCTTTATGCTTATGCTTCGCTTTTATTATAGCGACTGTGCGGAAGCTGTCAACTCCCCATTTTCCACATCAAGTACAATGGTATCCTGTGTCTGTACTTTTCCACCGAGAATCATTTTTGCCGCCAGAGTTTCCACATATTTCTGCAGATATCTCTTCAGCGGACGAGCTCCGTATACCGGATCATACCCACCTTCGATCACGTAATCTTTGGCAGCCGGTGTCAGTCGAATGGAAATCTGCTGATCCTCCAGCCGGCGGTTCAGTTCTGCCACGAGCAGATCAACGATACCACCGATATTCTCCTTCGTCAGCGGCTTGAACATAATGATCTCATCCAGACGATTCAAAAATTCCGGGCGGAAATGAGCACGCAGATCATTCTGTACCATCTGGGCACTTTCCGAACGGATACTGCCGTCCTCCTGAATGCCATCCAGCAGATAAGAAGAACCGATATTTGATGTCATAATCAGAATCGTGTTCTTAAAGTCTACGGTACGCCCCTGAGAATCTGTGATTCGTCCATCATCCAGCACCTGCAGAAGTACATTGAATACATCCGGATGTGCCTTCTCGATTTCATCAAACAAAACTACCGAATACGGTTTTCTGCGGACTGCCTCAGTCAGCTGGCCTCCTTCCTCATAGCCCACAAATCCCGGAGGAGCTCCGATCAGACGGGATACGGAGTATTTCTCCATGTATTCACTCATATCGATTCGAACCATATTGTTCTCATCATCAAACAGAGTCTGTGCCAGAGTTTTGGCCAGTTCTGTTTTACCTACACCGGTAGGTCCGAGGAACAGGAAAGATCCAATTGGTTTGGACGGATCCTTGATGCCTGCCTTGGATCGGATAATAGCATCTGTCACTTTGGTAACGGCCTCATCCTGACCGATTACTCTCTTGTGAAGTTCATCTTCCAGGCCAAGGATTTTTGTCTTTTCACCCTCTGTCAGTTTTGCCACCGGAATACCGGTCCAACGGGAAATAATACGGGCGATTTCTTCATCCGTAACACTCTCGTGTACCAGAGAAAGATCCTGATTCTTCACCTTCTCTTCCTCGATCTGCAGCTGTTTCTGCAGCTTGGGCAGTTCGCCGTACTGAAGCTCTGCCGCTTTATTCAGGTCATATTTTTGCTGAGCCAGCTGAATCTGACGATTCATATCCTCAATTTGTTCCCTCAGAGAAGACAATTTTTCTACGGAATGTTTCTCATTTTCCCACTGTGCCTTCTGGGTGGCAAAGGCATCTTTATACTCTGCCAGTTCCCGCTGCAGTTCTTCCAGACGTTCCTGGCTGAGACGGTCAGTCTCTTTCTTCAGAGCAGCTTCCTCAATCTCCATCTGCATGATCTTCCTCTGCTGTTCATCCAGTTCAGACGGCAGAGAATCCAGCTCTGTCTTGATCAAAGCACACGCCTCATCTACCAGGTCAATGGCTTTATCCGGCAGAAAACGATCGGAAATATAGCGATTGGACAAAGTTGCTGCCGCAACCAAGGCGCCATCCGTAATCTTTACTCCATGGAATACTTCATACCGTTCTTTCAATCCACGAAGGATGGAAATGGTATCCTCCACGGAAGGCTCATCCACCATAACCGGCTGGAATCTTCGTTCCAGTGCCGCATCCTTTTCAATGTACTGGCGATACTCATCCAATGTGGTAGCACCGATACAGTGCAGTTCACCTCTGGCCAGCATAGGCTTCAGCATATTGCCGGCATCCATGGCACCATCGGTCTTTCCTGCACCGACAATCAGATGAAGTTCATCAATAAACAGAATGATCTTGCCTTCACTCTTACGGACTTCCTCCAGCACGGCTTTCAGTCGTTCCTCAAATTCACCCCTGTACTTGGCACCTGCAACCAGAGCTCCCATATCCAGGGCAAAAATCGTCTTGTCTTTCAATCCTTCCGGTACATCTCCACGGACAATTCGTTGTGCCAGACCTTCCACTGCCGCTGTCTTACCAACACCCGGCTCACCGATCAAAACCGGATTATTTTTAGTCTTTCTGGACAGGATACGAATCACATTCCGAATCTCGGCATCACGGCCGATGACTGGATCCAACTTCTGATTTCTTGCTCTTTCCACCAGATCCTGCCCATATTTTTTCAGAGTATCATAGGTAGCTTCCGGATTATCCGATGTTACCCTCTGATTTCCTCTGACGGTGCTGAGAGCCTGTAGAAAACGCTCTCTGGTAATCCCATATTCCTGAAAGATTTTTTTCATGGATGGGCTTGGATACCGAAGCAACGCCAGGAACAGATGCTCAACTGATACATACTCGTCCCCCATAGCCTTTGCCTCATCCTCACCGCTGACCAGTGCCTTATTCAGATACTGACCGATATAGACCTGACCGCCGGATACTTTTACTCGGGCGTTCAAAGCATTCTCCACATTATTCAAAAAATGTTCTTTATTGATCTCCATCTTCTCAATCATCTTGAGAATCAGGCTGTCATCCTGATGAAGCAGATTATATAAAAGATGTTCCTGCTCAATCTCCTGATTACCGAATTCATATGCGGTTTTTTCCAGATCTTGAACAGCCTGCAGAGACTTTTGCGTGAATTTACTGATATTCATAAAACATGCCTCCTTAAATCCATTGTTTCTTTGTTCTATCTGGAATATAACACATGTTTTAGCACTCGTCAAGAGGGAGTGCTAATATTTTTTTAATTTTTGGTTACACTTCAGCCCACCACTCTTTTGAACTCCAATATAACTGTCCACGGTAGGCTGAGAATCCCAGAAATAACTTACTGAGCCCACCAAAATTAGACGGTTCTTTCTTAACTTTGGGTATATTGCCAACTTTTAGTCCGGTGATATGCTTTGGCAGGGTCTATAGAAAATAATGTTTGTAAAAGTTTCCTTTTTCTCAACAAGCACCTGAATAGCAATATGCAAGAAAGGAAAACAGGGTCTATGCAAAAAAAAAGTGTTCCCAGACCCTGTCCGGTTCAGCTTTCGGGGTCTGGGAAGATATTTTTCTTATATAGACCCTTTCTCAGTTGAAAAATGCCCTGAAATTCTCTAAAAAAGCAAGTTTATTAAGGAAAAATGGAACTTGTACTATAAAAAAACTGTATAGACCCCACACAGACATTTCGCCAGATTACAGATTGAGAAAATACCCCAAGTTGAGAAAGAACAAGACAAAAGCCACAGCAACAACCATCTGAGCCTACCAGGAACAGTTCAACATGGGATAGTGCCGTGTGAACAGTAATCAACATACACTTTGTGTCGAAAGAATTTAATTCAATATTGTTGACATATGCTGTGCAAACTGCTAAAATAAAGTTGCATATCTGGGAAAGTTCTAAACCGTTCGGTTACTGATTCCCCCTTATGAAAATAACTACGATACGGCGGAAAGCAGTGAAACGGTAAAACATCCCTGGGACATACGTTTCTTCTTTCCGTTCCCTAATGAAAGGAGAAATGTAAATGACAAAACGAAAACTGGAAGATTTGAATTTGCTGGATGATTTTTTATTCGGTTCTATGGTTAATTATCCTGAAATTGGAGAAAATTTATCAGAGAACTGTTGAAGGTGATCTTTGGCAAGAAGTTCGGCACGCTTACTGTGATACTGCAAAAAGTATATCACGGTTCTGATACGGATAAGCACGGGGCCAGGCTGGATGTTTACATTGAAGAAAATGAGACTAGCGAATCTGAAAACGACATAACAGTATATGATGTAGAACCGGATAAAAATACAAAAGACATAAATATCCTGCCGCAGCGTGTCCGTTTTTATCATGCAAAAATTGATGCACGCAGTCTGAAATCAGGAGAGAGCTACCGTATGCTGAAAAAGGTCATAGTAATCATGATCACGCCTTATGATCCCTTTGGACTGAATCATATGATTTATACGATTCGCAATAAATGTGAGGAAATCCCGAACATGCCATATGACGACGGAGCAAGAACTGTTTTTCTCTATACAAGGGGCACAGAAGGAAATCCTCCAGAAGAACTGAAACAATTTCTTCACTATATGGAACATACCACAGAGGAAAATGCCATAACTGATAATCTTCGCAGCATACATCAGATGGTTAATCTGGTCAAACAGGATGAGGAGGTGTCACTGCAGTATATGAAAATATTTGAGCGAGAAGAAATGCTGATTCAGCAGGGAATAGAACAAGGGATTGAGCAGGGGATCCAACAGGGACGGAAAGCGGAACAAGCCAATACAGAATTGGAACGCCAACGGGCAGAAAAGGAAAAAGCAAGAGCAGATCAGCTTGAAAAAGAATTACAGCATCTAAAAGAGAAACTAAAAGAATCCCGATGATTATTCTGAAGGCACTGTGTACATTTATTTTAATTGTTAGAACAAAAAAGAATCCCGCTTTTGCGAGATTCTTTTTTGTTCTACTCTTTCAGTCTCCGATACTCCTTTGCAAAGAGCACTGCCGTTGTCGTCACTGCAATCACATCGGCAACCGGCTCCGCCAGGAATACTGCCATCGTCTTGTCAGCAAAGAAATTCGGCAGAATATAAATCAGCGGTATCAGCAGAATGACTTTCCGAAGCAGAGCAAGAAATACGGATACTTTTGCATTGCCCAGTGCAATAAATGTCTGCTGACAGGCAATCTGTATACCAAAAATCAAAGTAGCTGCCATGTAGATATGAATTGCCCATTTGGTGTATTCCGCAAGTTGGGCATCACTGGTAAAGATTCCGATAAACAGCTGTGGAAACAGCATACATACCGTCCACATAATGACTGTGAACGACAACGAACAGAGCAGCAGCAGCCGAAAGGCCTTTTTTACACGTTTGATATTGTTCGCTCCATAATTGAAGCTGACAATCGGCTGGGCTCCCTGTGATAATCCCTGCAGCGGAAGCATCGTGAACTGCATGACACTTCCCAGAATCGTCATGGCACCGACCGCTGTATCACCGCCGTATTTTAACAGGCTGGTGTTGAAGCACACGTTCAGAATACTCTCCGTAAACTGCATAATAAATGGAGACACTCCCAGTGCTACACATGGAATCACAACCTTAGGCTGAATCCGCATATATCTGGTCTGCAGACGAAGGGTACTTTTATTACCCATCAGGAATTTAAGAATCCATACACAGGAAACTCCCTGAGAAATAATAGTGGCCAGTGCAGCACCACGAACCCCCATATTTAACAGGAAAATAAAAATCGGATCCAGTATGATATTGCAGATCGCACCGATCACAACCGTCAACATCCCACTTTTGGCAAATCCCTGTGCATTGATAAATGCATTCAGTCCCAATGCCAGCTGAACAAAGATGGTTCCGCAGGAATAAATCTGCATATAAGCCCAGGCATATTCGATGGTATTTTCACTGGCTCCAAAAATCAGCAGAATATCTTTTCCGAAAATCAGGAACAATGTTGTAAGAATCACAGCCACCAGGCAAAGCATGGCAGTACAGTTCCCCAGAATCTTCTCTGCCTCTTCATGCTTCCCTTTTCCCATCATAATAGAGGCTCTTGGTGCCCCTCCCATACTTACCAGTGCCGCAAATGCCGATATACACATGATGGCCGGCATGGTAACTCCAACACCGGTCAGAGCACTGGGACCCACATTGGGGATATGACCGATATACATACGGTCTACCATATTGTAAAGCACATTAATCAGCTGTGCCAGAATCGCCGGCATCGCCAGTTTAAACAAAAGTCCGCCAATAGGATCCTGTCCCAGATTCGCTTCCTTCGCCTTTTTTTGTTTTTCTCTCATGTTGTAGCTTTCCCCTTTCCTTGATATTTATATAATAGCTTCTTTTTGACCTTATTTCAAGTTAATAGAAAAACATCCCGGTATTGCATAAAAAATTCAAGGGTGACCGGGGGACGGGTTCATAGTCACCGCATTTGGTGACTATGAACCCGTCCCCCGGTCACCCCCAGTCACTCCGGATATACTCCCCAAGTTCCCTGTCGTAATCTCCAGTGAAGTCTTCACTGCGTCCGGCATGGCGTATATTACTCTCTGCACCGTATGTGCCTTCTTCGCAGAATTCCCAGATATGATAACGCAGACCGCGATGTTCAAAATCCAGACTTCCCAGACCATCCTCTTCCACATATTGAAATTCTATCTTTTTATCTTTCAAAGCCTGTTGTATGGCTTCCATTCTCATATTATTTTCTCCTTTATAATCCCAAACAATTCTTCAAACTACCTCGGAATACTTCTCATACGATGCTCCCACACAAATGCCAGACAGATCAGATGTGCCACAAGGGTGACCGTCCATGTAATGGGGTAAGACATAAACAGAATATCCAGCGAATGGTGCCAGCGGAATATGGTGAAAATCCAGATAACACGCAGACCGCAGGCTCCTGCCAGTGATACCAGCATCGGCATTATTGCATACCCAAGACCTCGAAGGATTCCCACCGACACATCCATCATTCCACAAAGAAAATACAGCTGACAGATCATCCGCATTCGGGAAAGCCCATACTGAATAACCTCCGCATCGGAAGAGTAGATTCCCAGAAGACCATTGCCAAAGCGGTATGCAGCATTTCCAAGAACAGCTCCAATCACAAACACCAGTGCAAAACATTCCAGTGCAATTTTCGGAATCCTTTCTTTCTTACCACCACCTATATTCTGACTGACAAAACTCAGGGCAGTCTGATATACCGAATTCATTGCGGTATAGACAAATCCTTCGATATTTCCCGCTGCTGTACTTCCTGCCATAGCCACAGAACCAAAGGAATTGATAGAGGACTGTATCAGTACATTGGAAATGGAAAATACCGCCCCCTGCAGACCTGCCGGCAGGCCGATCCGGACAATCTGCAGCAGCTTCCCTTTATATATCCTGATATTTCTCAGTTCCAGATGGTACATTCCCTCACTCTGCATCAGACACCGCACGATCAGACAGGCGGATATCACCTGTGAAATCACTGTGGCAAGTGCCACACCTGCCACTCCCATATGAAATCCGATTACAAAAATCATGTTCATTATCACATTGATCACACCTGCCGTGAGCAGATAAAATAATGGCCTTCTGGTGTCACCGATGGCACGAAGAATTGCCGCTCCAAAATTATATACCAACATAGCAGGCATACCTGCAAAATAAATATTAATGTATAATGCAGCCTGATCCAGAACATTTTCCGGGGTTCCCATCCATTCCAGCATCAGCCTGCCCAGAAGCAGTCCTGCCACGATCAGAAACAGCCCTCCAATGATTCCCAACAGTACCGATGTATGCACGGTTTCCTGCATATTTTTCCTGTCCTTCGCTCCAAAATACTGAGCAGCAAGTACATTTGTCCCAATGGAAAACCCGATAAATACATTTACAAAAAGATTAATCAGTGCACTTGTTGAGCCAACTGCCGCCAGTGCATGACTTCCTGAAAATTTTCCTACTATCACAATATCTGCCGCATTAAACAGAAGCTGCAGGATTCCCGACAGCATCAATGGCAGTGTAAAAAGCAATAATTTGCTCAACAGCGGTCCGCTGCACATATCCATTTCATATGATTTTTTCATTTTCCTTTTTCCCCTAAAAAATTATGTTTATGGCATAAAAAGAATCCTGCAAAGCAGGATTCTTTTTTACTTATTACATCCGTGATTCTTCCAGATATTCGTTCAGTGCTCTCTGATATGTCTGCAGTGTATGTTCATCATGACATACCATAATCACCTCTTCGACAACCTCTGTCCATTTGAGGAACTCACAGATTGTTGATACTGCTATTCCTGCTGCCTGTTCCACCGGATACCCATATACCCCTGTGCTAATGGATGGAAATGCCATTGTCTTCAGCCCGCTGCTTTCTCCAAGTTTCAGGCAATGCTGATAACAGCTCTTCAACAGGACATCTTCGTAATTATCTCCTCCATGCCAAATCGGTCCCGGCGTATGAATCACATACTTTGCCGGCAGAAGATAACCCTTCGTCATCTTTGCTTTTCCGGTATCACATCCATTCAATGTTTTACATTCTTCCAAAAGTTGCGGTCCGGCTGCTCTGTGAATCGCACCGTCAACCCCTCCGCCTCCAAGAAGCGTTGTATTCGCTGCATTAACGATTGCATCTACCTCATACAAAGTGATATCGCCCTTTTCAATTTTAAACTTTCCCATAATAATCCTCCTGCCAACCTCATGCTTTTATTATAATCGCTTCGAGGAAAAATGACAAGTTTTATCATTATTTGTTTGCAGCACAAATCTCAGCTACTGCCTGATTGATGACTTTTCCATCTGCTTTTCCTTTCATTTCAGCCATTACAGCCTTCATGATCTGACCTTTATTGCCTGTTGCCAGAACTTCTGCAAACTTCTCCTGCAGACATGCTTTCACTTCTTCTTTTGACATCAGCTTCGGTGCATATTCATTGATGATATCATATCTTGCCTGATACTGTTCCAAAAGGTCTGCACGTTCTGCCGGGCAGGTATCAATCTGCTCTTTGACACTTTTCAGTTCTTTCAGAATCACACGGTCAACCAGAGCATCATCAATATTGTCTCTGCAGCCTTCATCAATAGCCACTTTCTTTACAGCTGAAATAACGGATGAGATTGCATCCTTGCGGACCTTATCTCTTGCTTTCATCGCTGCTACCATATCTTTCTGCAATTTTGTAAATTCCATAGATTCTTCCTCCTCATATGATATAAGCGCTGCCCAAAAGAAGCAGCGCTTTATTTTGCCTCTTATTCCTCTTCTGCACCCTCTTCATTATCTGCGGATGCTTCTTCATCTGCAGATACTTCTTCAATCACTGCATTCTCCAGAATCAGCTGAGTCACACGATCCAGCATAATACTCTGTTCCACATTGTCCTGTCCATATCTGCTATACAAATCTTCTGCAGTATCGCAACTGTACTGAGTCAGCATATCCTGCAGAGCAGCCTGATATGCTTCATCTCCGATGGCAAATCCTTCCGCATCACAGATTGCCTGATTAACCAGTGCCTGTGCTGCGATTGACTTACCGTATTCATCGGCATTCGTATCAAACTCCTCCTGAGTGAGCCCTGCGGCTTCAATAAAGTCGCTCAGTTCCATAGCAGAATACTGGGCATACATTTCTGCCTGCTCAATATACAGATTTCGGCCCATCTCCACAAGAGTTTCCGGATATTCATTGATCGTACATCCGTCCACAACAGTTGTCCAGGCTGTGTATTTCACCTGTTCTTCCGCAGACTGCTGATTGTTCTCTTCCTGCTCGGAACGAATATGATTCTTGTACTCTTCCAGCGTATAATAGCCTTCAATATTGGCAGCCACCCATTCATCAGTTGCTTCTTCCAGAGGTGCTTTGATTGCATTCACAGTAACTGTAAATTCAACCTCTTTTCCTGAGAGTTCCTCTGTATACCCCTCTGGGAATGTCAGATTCAGGGTACGGGTTTCTCCTTTGGATGCTCCAATCAGGCCATCTTCGAAACCATCAATAAACTGTCCGGAACCAAGTCTCAGGTCAGCTCCCTGATCGCTTCCGCCTTCAAACTCTTCGCCATCAATTTTTCCTACATAATCAATATTGACTGTGTCACCTTCCTGTGCAGATCTGCCGCTGACTTCAACCGGATAGTTTGCAAGCGCGGTCTGAATTTCATTCTCTACATCTTCATCAGTTACACTCTCGATGGTCTTCTCAACCTTGATTCCTTTATATTCTCCCAGGGTTACACACTTTGCCACATCAATGTCATCTAAAAGCTCTGCCGTTGTAGGAGTCTCTTCTTCATCCTCAGTCTCTTTTCCATCTGTATTCTCTTCTGTCTGATTTGTTTCTGTCTGATTATCTGTTCCACTGGTTGTTTCTGATTTCTGTTTACATCCTGCTGCCGCAATACTGACTGCCAGCAACAGAGCTGTCATCACTGCTCTTTTTTTCATAAATTCCTCCATTAATTCCGCCAATACTACTTGGTTATACCACATTTTTTTATAAAATGAAAGGCTTTCCCACTTATTTCATATTTTTTTCACAACAATCCTGTTAGATTTCCGGTTCCGCCTCTTTCGGTGCTGATGGTCTGCGCATATCATACAATCCTGAGAAATCCAGTATTCCGGTAAATCTTCCTGCATTCTGATATACATCCTGATACATCCGATAACCATCTACTTGCTTATAACTGCACCTCAGATATTCTTCTGTCAGCTGACTCCAGGGTCCACTGATATCAAGTCCGCAATAATAACGAAATCCCTGATTTTTTAAATACTGATATACTTCATTATCTTCCGAATATACGCTCCAGTTGCTGATATCCCTTCCATCCGGAAAAATCAGTTTATCCACCGTTCCGACCAGTACTTCCGCCTGACTCCTCCATTGTTCCATATCAGACTGCACCACTGACAAATCCTGTGCATAACTGACATTCTTATAACCATTGCAGGCGAACTCCCAGCCCCTGGCTTTCAATTCCTCCACAACCTGCTTCAAAAGATCCGTCTCCGTAACTGTCTCATACCCCAGAATGCCGTTATATCCATTCACTCCAAGAATTCCTCTGGCATTGTTCAGTGAAAAATCCGGATGATTCTCCACAAATGCCTCCACACACGTAACTACATCGTAAACACCGATTGACGATGATCCGTCACTCTGTACCAATTCATTGACCAGTCTGCCATTTTCATCCACCAGAAGCTTCGACGCAATTCCCTGTCCATATAGTGACAAATCATAGTTCACATTTTTCTGTGAAAGAATCAATGGCTTTTTTCCCTGTGGAAGCATCAGGTTTTTCTTTTCCATCATCCCATCCTGGTTTACTGCTGCCAGATCCTCCAGCTTAACCAGCATATAACCCTGGTCATACAACTGCTGCAAAATCTGATTAAATTCATCCACGGTCACACAACTTTGATCCAGCAGCGAAGCTGCCTGAACATCCTCCTGTCCAAAAGCCATATCCGGATCAGCAATCAATGTCCGAAAAGACAAATGCAGTACTTTATCCGTATCAACAGCTTCCATTACAATCTCTTCCGTTTGCTCATCCTGATTCTCATTTTTCTTATCAGCCTTATCCTTTTTCCCTCCGAAAATCAAAAATATCAAAAACACCAGCAGCAGAATCAGGACCGCAGCAAGAGCCGCACGAATCATCAGTGCTCTGCGTCTCCTTCTCCGACGCAACTCTCTTTTTCTTCTCTGAATGCGAAGTCTTCTGGCAAGTTCCTCCGCACTTTCTTCCTTACCTTCTGTCCCGGATTTTTTCTCCGTCGGCTGCTTATTCCCAATCTGAGATGCGGCCTGCACTCTCTTATCCATCTTCTTGTCAGAATCTTCGAAGTATCTTATTTCTTTCATACTCCATCCTCATCTTTCCATCCTGTTTTCCGCTTAGACTTCTTTCGTAATTTATATAACCAGAACCGGTGGAAAAACGGCATCTGCTGTTCTCCCACCGGTTTATCTTACAGTCCCGGCATATCAGTTCTAGCCGGATCCAGAATCTGTGATGCATCAAACAAATCACTGGTTCTGTTCTTACTTCCATGTACGTCATTCCACAGGCGGTAACCATCCAGATTTCTTCTTCCCTGTCTCAGATAACTGTCTCTGATCTGCAGGAAATACTGAGAAGAATCCACATTGCAGAAGAAGTTAAATCCCTGACTTTTCAGGTAACTGAACTTTTCGTTATCTGCCGAATAATCATGCCAGTCTGCCAGATCCTGCCCATGAGCAAAAATAATCGTATCCGTACCTCCGATCAAAGGTGCTACATAAGCCATCCACTTCTCCGTATCTGTCTTTATATTTTCCAGAGAAGCATCACCCACACGGATATGCCCCCAGGTATGGCTGGCAAATCTCCATCCATCCGCAATCATGGCTTCTGCCACTTTTTTAGCTTCCGCACATTCCTGATCCCAGTTAAAATCCGGATTGGCATCCAGCCACGCCTGCTGGTCTGCGGTCAGATTTTCTCTGGTTTTATAGGCAATATCTGTCCGATACCCCAGAATTCCATTATAGCCTGTCAAAGCAATCGTACCACGGGCACCATGGTAGGCACCATCAGGATGGGCTTCCAGGAACTGATCCAGAAGAGGCACACAATCATAGGCACCTATTTTCTTACTTCCATCCGCCTCATAATATTCACAGACTGGTTTTCCATTCTCATCGAGAACCATCTTGGAGGCCGTTCCTCTTCCATCATAGCTGTGATAGTAGGAAAGGTCATCCAGTGAAAGTACAAATGGTTTCTTTCCTTCCGGAAGCATAATCTGATTCACCGTAAAATGTACTGTTCCATCCTCATCTTCCGTCTGTCTGACAAGATCATGCAGATCCACCAGAACATAACCATTATCATACATCGCCTGCGTAATCTTATTGAACTCATCAACAGTGGTCATCCACTGCTTAAATCCTGCGGCCGCACTGTCGTTGCCGGCGAATCCTCTCTCCGGATCCACTACCAGCGAATGATAGAAAATATGGGTTACTTCATTCATATCCACCGGAACCAGCGTAGACTTTTCTGCTTCATATGATGCAATCTTTGCAATAATTTCCGCATCCTGATCATAATCTTCCAGTGACTTTAAAAGTTCCACCGCTCCGTCATAATCATAACCCTTCGCCATCAACTCAGCTTTTGCAATCGTATCTTTTTTCTGTTGGTTTTTCTCCTCTTCCTCACGGATCAGCTGCTCCTGACGGGCCTTCTCCTCCGCTTTCTTCTGTTTTGACTTTTTCACCTGAAAAGATACCAGCACAATACTTCCTATCAAAATCAAAATCAAAACGCCCAGAACTGCAGCCCGCATCATCATGGCCTGTCTTCTTCTCTTTCTTCTCCGTTCCCGGCGAAGACGCTCAATCCTTTTTTGTCTCTCTTCCTCCGACATGGGAGGTCTGTTGCTCTTCTTCTGTTCACTCATCTCGCAAACCTCTCTTTCCAAAATGTCTCCGGTATATTTCCACTCAGCATCTGTTTTTAAGATACTGGATTACATACTATTTTTATTATAACATGAATCCTTTCAATTTCTACCTCTAATTTGTTTCTTTTTTCTTTCTTTTTCGTGAATAATTCTGCGAGGATAGTGGCTACCTGAACTGTAACTAAAAAAAGAAACAGGTCCAAGGACACATATTGTATCCCTGTACCTGTCTCTTTTTCTTATTTTTTCCCCGTAACTTTATTCTTGATTTTTTTGAAAAATCCGACTTTTTCCGGTGGTGCGGGAAGTGGACCGCGCACACCCCGAACATCTGTTATGTAGATGCCGCTGACAGTTGCTTTTACTTCTTTTTTCAGTGGTATCTGATCAAAAATCTTATCATCAGCTACCAGTACCATGATTCTCGGACCAATTTTGGCCTTTACAATGGGAAGCTTGCTTCTGCGCATCAGCTTCGGTGTCTGGTCAATGACCATCTGCGGTAATCCGGAGTCTTTGATTGGTAAACGCTTCTTATCAATAATCAGCATGGTTGTGGTCTGCTTTGCAGCCTCAATCTGCTCCTGTCTTTCATCCTGTTTTTTCTGTACCCGTTTGCCGACAAAATAAAGGACAACCATTACGGCAGCGAGAACAATCAAAATGATTAATAATACCATCCAGACTTTCATACTCTTCCTCCTGTGGGTGAATTCTTACGCTTTTATTATTCTAACACTGAAAAGAGGAAAAGGCAATTGGATTTTAGGAAAAATAATCACGTAAAAAACACCGCCGCCTCTTTATTCCCTTTCGGCGTCACGCGTATGTTCATGGTACAGTCCGCCACCGGATTTCCATTCATGCAAAGTGCATATTCTGCCCGCAGTTCCATCCACTCCGATGCCTGCACCAGCGTAACACCGGTGGCGGCAATTTCCATCTGAATTGTCCCCATCGGTGTTTTGTACAATGACATATTTTTCTTATCTTTTTCAAAAATCATGTGTACATTGACCAGACCTTTTTTACGGACTTCCATCATTCCCGGTCTGACCTTTACCATGTTATGGACGGGTTCTGTAAACCCTTCCATTCTTTCTTCATACAGAAGATAATGTGTGTTGTTTCTGAAATAATATTCACCTGGCGTGATCAGTTCGATAGGCTCATCCTGTTCTGTGATACCCCCCATATTCTGCACACCTCTGATATGTATCAGCACTTCTTTTGTCATCATAATTCCTGATATTCCTCCAGATTGATCTGTTTGGTCCGTTCCACATCATAAGGCAGTATGGAATTGGCAAATTCTTTGAACTTTTCTGCCGCATCACTCACATAAAACCGATACGGGAATTCTTCTTTTATTCCTCCCTGATTTTCCATATGCTGATCCGCAAGAAGATTTTTGAGAACCATAGAAGTCTCATAAGCCGGATTCACAAGCCGTACCTTGTCTCCCATAATATCACCGATCAGTTTTCGAAGCAGAGGATAATGTGTACACCCCAAAATCAGGGTGTCGATGTCCTGCTCCTGAAGTACCTCCAGATATCGGCGGGCTATCATTTCCGTAATCGGATCTTTTCTCCATCCCTCTTCCACCAGAGGCACAAACAGCGGACATGGCTTGCCGATCACAGAAATCTCCGGATCAATCTCCTGAATGAGTTTTGTATATAGACCACTGCGAATGGTCGCCTCTGTGGCAATCACACCCACACGTTTGCTCTCCGTAGCCTGTGCAGCCACCCGGGCACCCGGTTTTACCACACCGATAATCGGAATATCTATTTCTTTTTCCAGTGTATCCAGGGCCAGCGCACTGGCGGTATTACATGCCACCACAATTGCTTTTACTCCCCGGCTCTGCAGGAAACGCACAATCTGCCGGGAATACCGAATAATGGTATCTTTTGACTTACTTCCGTAAGGAAGCCTGGCTGTATCACCAAAATATACTATTTTTTCCGAAGGCAGATTCCTCATAATTTCTCTGGCAACTGTCAGTCCGCCAATTCCGGAATCAAATACGCCAATCGGGGCATTGGAATCTATTATCATGACTGTTCTCCATTCTCTAACTGGTTTCATGAATACGGAAACCGATTTCCATATGCTATCATTCTACCTGTTCTGAAGAAAGAATTCAAGCCCCTGTGATGCTTTTATAGCCATCGAAACTTTATTTTAGTTTTTGCCGGATACCGGAGAAAATCACAGATATCTTCTCCCAGAATCTGTTTCAGGCTCTCTCCTTCTTCCCCGGTAAATACCGGATGTACGGCCTCAGACAGATATAAACCGGGATACAGTACCGTCCACCAATTATGTCCCTTTCCCTCTCCGATCTGAATATGCAAAGTCTCATAATTTCCTTCCGGTACAGTATAGGATCCCCATGTCCTGACCGGAAACCATTCCTGCCTCAGATCCACCTGAAGATCAGAGGTACCTGCTGCCGCCTCCGCTGTCCGGACAATTTCCGGCTGCATATTCTGAACCATATGTCTTGTTTCACTCCTGGTTTGACAATCTTCCAGTAAAGGATTTAAAAGAGTAGTCACCGCATCACGAACTTTCAATTTCTGTTCCTGAGCCTGCACACTGTCACTGGAGGCAATAATACGCAGTCTCAAAATCTCCTGTGCCAGCTGCTTTTGCAAAGTCTGTTCTTGCTCTGTGTTTCCTGTCAGCAGAATCATGATGATAAGCAGGAAGACTGCCGGAAATATTCCGTTTTTTGTTTTTTCCATATATTTCTTCAATCAATTAACTCCCATCTTTTATTTCAAGAATTCCTTCTGGCTTAGGTATCAGCTCAGGAATCTTCTCCAGACTTTCTTTTCTGTGATACATCAGATACACATCTGAAAGAAGAACCGGCTGCTGTTTTTCCGGTCTGTTCTCATAGATACCGGTCAGATACTGACCCAATGATTCGATTTCTGTCCCATTCATTTCCACGATTTGTTCCGGATCATTTGCCTGAAAGACAAAAGCACTGTTTCCCAGACTGTTTTCTTTTTCCATACCTGCCAGTATCTTTTCCATACCTTCAGAATCCTTTAAAAGTTCTTTACCAAATATAATCACCTGCACATGACCGGGATCCAGATACAATTCTCTGGTCCGATTGTATTCATCCATAATTTCTTCCTGGGAACTGCCTGTAAGAAAAATCATCTGCTGACTGTCATTGTTCTGCTCGTCTCCTCCCTCTTTTTCCTGACCGGTGCTGACAGCCAACTGCGCCATTCCCAGTGATACCTGATATTCTTCTAATCTTTTATCCAGCCCGATTACCAGGGGATAGGCACGTTTCTCCGGCTCCACGATCTGACATCCGCCAAGAAACAATACCATACCTGCCAGACACAACCCTGCCAGTATTTGCAGAAAATATCGTTGTACTGTTATATTCTTTCTTCTATTTTGATACTCGTTCATATTTTCTTCTCCTCACAATGGCATTTGCGGCTGTCACCGCCAGAAAAAACGGAAGGAAAATGTAAAGAACCAACGAAGGATATTCCTTCTGCAGGGACCAGGGACCCCATTCCAGCGTACTGAGAAGAAATATCAGAATTGTAGCCGGTATTCTGCCCACAACACTTGTTCCCAGGATATGCCTGCTGTAAAATAAGATGCTTCCCATAGAAAACAACAGACAGAACAATACCAGCGAGAGGAAAATAAGATCCACCCGTCGAATAAATCCTCCCGGGATCTTAACTCCTGCCATAAGATTGAGAATCGGAAGCACACCCTGTTCCGGCACTGCACTGCCAAATGCCCGAAAAATCAGAACACACAAGCCAGCCATCCACAGACCGATTTTTCCCAATGCTTTCAAAAAACAGGGAAACTGTCCGCTGTCCGTTTTACTTTCTATTTCCAGAAAGGGAAGAAAGAAAATACCCACAAACATCACTGCCAGCCAGCTCATTTGTTTTCCAAACTTCTCATATATACTTCCCGTTTCGCAGTATATTTCCTTCACATTTCCTCCCTGCGGATTTCCCTGAAGTGCAGCAGCCAATAGAAAGAGCAGAAAAACGGTTCCGATTACAGGCCATACTGCCTGGGCAAATATCCCTCTTGTTTTCGCTGAAGTGCTGCTGCCCAGGGCAGCCAGTATGAAAATACCGGATGCCAACGGAACAGATATTCCCTGAATCATATATTCACGGATAATTTTTCCTGCCTGAATGGCTATCCATCCGCCGGTAATCAGCAGATAACTTTCATAACCCACCAGCAAAAATACCCGGATTCCTTTGCTCCAGTATTTCTGCGGACAGCGATAGACATGAAGCTGCCGGTGTAGAAGAAACACCCACCCGCCCAACAGAAGCAGTATCAACCCAATCGCCAGAAGCCCTGTTCTTCCATAAATTCCCGGCACAAGCCAGAGCATGAGTGGACCTGCATACGTCAAAAGAAATTGACGCTCTGCCTGAAGCTCCGATATTCTGTTATCCGACCTCATTTGTCAGCCTCCTTTTTTCTCAGCCGCACCCTCTGATTCTGCTGTGCGTAAACCGGCCGGTATTTCATTTCCCGCAGCGGGGCACGAAGAATTCCGTCCCCGCTCCTTTTCCCACCTGCAGCATCTTTTTCAGAAGCAGGAAGCAGATACGGCATTCCAAAGCTAGTCAGACCTGACAGATGTCCCATCAGGAGGTAACAGGAAATCACAATCCCAAACATCCCCAGTGTGCCCCCCAATAGAATAAACCCATACTTCAGCAGCCGAAATGCGGCGGTCAGTTCTTCATTTGGAACAGCAAAAGAACTGAGGGCACTGATAGCCACGATTACAACAGCCATGGGACTGACCAGATTGGCACTGACAGCCGCATCACCGATGATCAGGCCGCCCACAATGCCGATGGTTCCGCTCAGAGAGCCCGGCATCCGTATTCCCGCCTCACGAATCATCTCAAAGGCCAGTTCCATAAACAACACCTCCAGAATGCTGGGAAATGGGACTCCACGCCTTGCTTCCGCAAAGGAGAGCAGCAGATTGGTAGGCAGAATACTGGTATGAAATCCGATGACTGCCAGATAAACTCCCGACAACATCAGTGAAAGCACCATGGCAGCATAACGGATCAGCCGCTGGAAAGAAGCAATTTCAAATCGGTTATATCGGTCTTCGCTCACATGCATAAAGTCCTGAAGTGCCGCGGGAAGCAGCAGTGCCACCGGAGAATTGTCACTGAGCAGTACGATTCTTCCTTCCAGAAGTCCCATTGCCGCCAGATCCGGCCGCTCGGTCGTCTGAAACTGAGGAAAGGGAGACATCCAGTGATGCTCCGTCAGCTGTTCCAGTACTCCGCTGTCCAATACACCGTCTATGGTGTATTTATTCAGTGCACTCTTCAACTGTTCCAACACATCAGAATGGGCCAGCTCGTCCATATACAAAAGCATGGTAACCGTATCAGACCGTTCACCCAGATACATTTCCTCTACTTTCAATCCGCTGCTTCGAATCCGTTTTCGAATCAATTCTATATTCTGTTTTACGGATTCTCCGAACCCTTCTTTGGATCCACGCAGCACTTTCTCAGACTCTGTCTCCGATACTGACCGGTTGGGATACCCTTTGCTTCCAATTTTAAGGATTTTCTCAAATCCATCTACCAGAAGAATCAGGTTTCCGGCCAACATTGCTCTCATAGCGTCTTCCAGTGTGTCCAGCGGAGAGGCATCAGAAATCCCCATTTCATTCCTTCTCAGGCAGACTCGCACCTCCTGGGGCGGCATTTCCCTCAGCTGAATCAACATTCTGCCCAGCATTGATTCTTCCAGCATCAGATTGCTGACTGCAGTTTCAATGTAAATAGCAAGGCAGGGCACCGAGCCATCCATTCCCAGATACATGGGAGAAAATTTAATATCTGCGCATTCTCTGCATCTTTCACGAAACCATGTTTCATTTTCCTGCAGTTTCAGTGAAACCATCGTCATCTGCTCTACACCTCCCGTACTTTCTGACAAAAAAAGAAAGAATCCTTTAACAGAATTCTTTCCCTTCTTACTCATTTTTATTCACTTTTCAGGCTTTTGTGTATAGCTTCCTGCTGATTACGGATATGGGCACACATCTGTTCCACCGCCCGGTTCGTATCTCTCCGTTTCAGTGCATCCCAGATTTCATAATGCTCTTTAACCAGTTTTTTGCGGCTTTCCGTATCTTTCAGATATTCGATACGATACCGATACATCTGTTCTCTGATATTATTGATGATCTGCACCAGCCTCTGATTATGCGTAGCTGCATAAATGATTTCATGAAACTTTACATCGGCCTCAGCCTGTGCAGACAGATCATTTTCCCGAATCTTCTGTTCAAATTCACGCACGGCAAGGCCCAGTCTTTTCAGTTCTTCATCTGTGATTCTCTCGCAGGCAAACCTGACTGCCAGTTCTTCAAGACCCAGGCGTACTTCCAACACATCATTCAGATCCTGTTCCGTAATCTGTGCTACCTGTGCGCCCTTTCTCGGAATCATGATTACCAGCCCTTCCAGTTCCAGCATCCGGATTGCTTCCCGGACCGGTGTACGACTGACTCCCAGCCTGTTGGACAGTGCTATCTCCATGAGACGTTCCCCCGGCTTCAATTCTCCTCTCAATATGGCCTGTCGAAGCGTATTGAACACCACATCACGAAGCGGCAAATATTCATTCATATCCACATGAAAATCACTTGTCATCTGAAGTACCTCCATTATAAAACGGTTCCGTTAGAAATACCTGTTTCGCCAGCGAGCTCTTTCTTAATGCTTCACAGGCTTTTTCTGCTTTTTTCTGATTATCAAAAATACCAAATACAGTAGGACCACTTCCGCTCATCATAGCGTTGATGGCACCGTGAGCTTTCATATGATCTTTAATCTCCTCTATGACAGGATGCGCAGGAATCGTGACCGTCTCCAGGATATTTTCCATTCTGTCCGTGATTCCGTACAGATCTCCATTTTCCAGAGCCGTTATCATTCCATCGATATCCGGATGTTTTCTGTCCGGCAGCAGATCCAGATGCGTATAAACATATTTTGTTGATACGCTGATACCCGGTTTGCCGATGAGAATATAACACGGCGGCATCGTAGGCAGCACTGTAAGCTTTTCTCCAATCCCCTCTGCCAGGGCAGTTCCTCTCATCACACAATACGGCACGTCAGCTCCAATCTTTACTCCCAGTTCCATCAGTTCCTGAACATTAAGCCCAAGATTGAATAACTGATTGATTCCCACCAGTGCTGCTGCCGCATCGGAACTTCCTCCGGCCATACCTGCTGCTACCGGAATAAATTTGTGGAGATTGATTGTTACACCGTCCCGGACGTCAAAGCGTTCCATTAATAGTTGTGCCGCTTTATACACCAGGTTATTTTCATTGACCGGTATATAACTCAGATTTGTTGTCAAATGAATTCCCGGCTGTTTTGTTTTTTCAATGTCCAGAAGATCATACATCTGAATCATCTGCATGATCATCTTCACTTCATGATAGCCGTCTGCTCTTTTCCCCAGAACATCCAGACCCAGATTAATTTTTGCATATGCCCGCAATTTCATAATTTTCTCCTCCGTATCCGGTTTTAAGTTGCATATTGTATACAATATACTGTATTATTATCATACTACGTTTTATTCAAAAATTCAACTAAAGAAATTGCCAAAAAAGCTTACCTTTCTGTTTTCTTTACTATCAATAATGCCTGCTGCGGCTTCAGTTCTTCCTCTTCCAGTTCATTCAGCTCACAGATGGAATCGGTGGTTGTATAAAAACGTTTCGCCACATCCCACAACGTATCCCCGGACTGGACCAGATAACAGACAATTCCCGGCATTTGTTCCAATTTCTGTGAATCCAGTTCTTTTTCCTGAATATCTGTGATCAATTCTTCCTTCCACCGCCGTAGTACCAGTGCATTCAGATTAATCACTGCCTTTACCTCAATTTCACTGCTGTCCAACATGATTGTTGACAGCTGTTCCAGATCTGTCTGCAGATAAAAAGCACTTCTGCTGTCCATACCCTGTGCTTCCAGAAGATGGGAGAAAGGAATTGACGTTTCCATTGAATAAAACGGCATCTCATCATCACTGATACTGTAAAGTATCCGGATTTGTATCACACCTTCAATGCGAATTCCCTGTTCTGTTTTCACAGCAGAATCCGTCTTGATACTTCCCTCACTATGACAGATCTGCAGTATCTTCCCTTGTGCCTCCTGCACAGGAATCCGGTCATTCACCCTGCATTTGGCATTATTTTTTACCAGAAGCTGTTCCAGAACAACTTCCTTTTTACCGGGAATACATTCCATGTGAGGTGTATAAACGTCTGTCAGAATCGAGTCACTTTCCTCTCTGAACACTTTCATATCCAGTTCCAGGACCATTTCAATCTGCAGAATCCGCTCTTCACCATCTGCATCCGGCTGAATCTCCAGACTGTTCTGAAGTACCGTCGTCTGAATATATGGCACCATATCCATGGTGCAGCCGCTGCAGGAAACCTCACCCACAAAAGGAACCGCCTGCTCCAGCCATTGAATCGGATTCGTATCATCATCTCCTGCATAAAGCACAAATACAAATAATTCTCCTTTGACCTGTACTTTTCCCTCTTCTGCACGCAGATCCAATCCCCGTGCCTCTATTTCACTCCACAGCACTTCATGAATATTGGGTTTGTTGGATGCCAGAGTAATTTCTTCTTTCCGCCTCAGCGTATCTTTTTTATGTACAGCAAGGGTCAGAATCTGAATGGTCCGTTTCTTTTCAGACAAAGATTCCTCCTGCCGTACACTCAGCGGAAGTTCCACTTTCTGCAATTCATCTACAGAAGCCTTGAATTCCACAATGGCTTTAATATTCAGTTTCCTTGAGTTAATGATATGCAGAGTCAGATCTTCTATCTCCCATTTCAGGCAGACCTTATCTCCACTTTTCAAATCTTTCAGATGCAATGTTTCATTTACAGGAAGGCTTCCTTCCAGGCTGCAGATCTTTTTCTGTGGAGTGTCTGCCACATATAAAAGCCGAAAATACAAAGAACCATGAATCAGTGCTTTTTCTTCACTTACCTGTACCTCATCCAGGCGGATCTCCCCTTTTTTCTGTATCATTCTCCGAATATCCGGTTTACTGTCGGGAACATTAAAGTCTTCATCAAAGGTAATCTGATTGACAGCCTCACTTTTTGTCTGCAGCATCTGCACACTTTTTTTATTCAGTTCCACACGATTTCCTCCTCAATCAAACACGATTTTTTTATTTCGGTTTTCCACCTTCACCACAATACTTGGGCAGGAGATTGTATCTTTCTGTTCTTCCCGGGATTCCGGTCCCAGCAGCCGGGTCTTGATATGGATTTCTTCTTCATTTTCCCTGACATACTCCACCTGAATGCTGTAACCTCCACTGCTCTGAATCCCATATCCTCTCAGCAGATACAGCTCTCCTTCACACTGGTAAGCCATCTGAAATTCTTCCTGTTTTTTTACTTCTATGATTTTTTTGACTTCTGACGGCAATTCTTCTTTTTTTACTACCGTATAATCCACTTCTTTTGCCTCACTATTCTTCTTCTGCAGCATACCACAGCCCACAATGCTAAATGCCAGCCAGGCAATCAGACAGATTAAGGAAAGACGTTTCTCCATAAACAATCCTTCTCATTTATCGCTATTATTTTATGTGGATTTTTCCCTGATATTCCTGTATAATAGTAACAGTTCATGCTTCAATATTCTTCGATGCACGGGAGGTACTTATGATACGTTTTATATTAATATGCATTACAGTTGTGGGATATCTGATTTTATCCATTCCTCTACTGATAATTGAATGGATCATCGGCAAATTCAATCCGCATGCCAAAGATATCAGCTCACTCCGCATTATTCAGACAGTCTTTCGCTTTATTCTGTGGCTCACAGGTGTAAAAGTGACTGTCATCGGCGAAGAAAACGTCCCCAAAGACCAGCCGGTACTTTACATCGGCAATCACCGCAGTTTTTTTGACATTCTGCTTACTTATACACGCTGCCCGGGACTGACCGGTTACATAGCGAAAGCAGAGATGGAGAAAATTCCGCTTCTGTCGAACTGGATGCGTTATCTCCACTGTCTTTTTCTTGACCGGAAAGACATCAAGAAGGGGCTACAGACCATTAAGGAAGGTATTGAGAAAATCAAATCCGGTATTTCCATCTGTATTTTTCCGGAAGGCACCCGCAATCGTAGTGAAAGTGATCTGGAACTGATGGAATTTCATGAGGGAAGTTTCAAACTGGCTACCAGAACCGGATGTCCGATTATTCCCATTGCACTGAATAACACGGTCTCAATTTTTGAGAAACAATTTCCGAAAATTCGCAAAACACATGTGGTTATCGAATATTGTAAACCAATTTATCCGGCGGAGTTATCCAAAGAGGACAAAAAATTTATTGGGAAATATACACAGAATATTATTTTAGAAGCGCTTAAGAAAAATGAATCTCTGGTTTAAAGAAGAGCTCATACCCGATATATTTTCAGGTATGAGCTCTTCTTTTATGATTGTAAATGACTGACAATTGTTTCAAAATGCATAAAATGAGATGCTTTCACCAAAATGGTATCGCCCTGTTTCAGCAGCCCGGGAAGTTCTTCCATGAGTTCATCCACGGTTTCCATATGGATAACCGACAGTTCCTGCCCACATGTTTCTGCAGACTCCTTCGCTGCTGCCGCCATATGTTCACACAGAGGCCCCACACAAATGAGAACATCGATTCCGCTCTGGCCTGCTGCGGTTCCAACTTCAGCATGAAGAGCAGCTTCATCTTTTCCCAGTTCTCCCATGTCACCCAGAATTGCCACTTTTCTTCCCAGAGCATCTTTTAATATACCCAGAGAAGCTTTCATAGACATGGGATTGGCATTGTAGCAGTCGTCCACAATTGTAAACTGATCTGTCTCAATGATATGAAAACGTCCGCTGACTGGCTGCAGACTCTCAATTCCCGCTTTAATCTGATCCAGATTCATGCCATAAGTCAGACCCACGGCAGTTCCGGCCAGTGCATTATAGACCATATGCAGACCAGGAATCGGAACAGTCACAGAAAACATTCCTTCCGGCGTATGAATCCGGCAGGAAATACCTTTCAGTCCCTGACTTTCCACCTCATCCGCATAAACCGGAAGTGCGGGATTCATACCAAAGAATACCGGCTTCTTTCCTTTCACTTCTCCCACTCCGGCAAGCTTATCGTCATCTCCGTTCAGAATCACCGCTGCATTCTCTTTCAGATGATCAAAAACTTCCGTCTTTGCTTTCAAAACACCATCCCGGTCCCCAAGATTTTCCAGATGGCAGGTGCCAATATTGGTAATCACACAGGTATTCGGTTTTGCGATCGCTGCCAGCCGGTGCATCTCACCGAAATCACTGATTCCCATCTCCAGCACGGCAATCTCATGTTCATCCCGCAGACGAAAGACTGTCAGTGGAAGCCCCAGCTCATTATTAAAATTTCCCTGTGTCTTAAGAACATTGAACTTCTGAGAAAGAACAGCGGCAATCATTTCCTTTGTACTGGTCTTTCCCACGCTTCCGGTGATACCTACAACCGGTATCTTAAGCTGTTCCAGATAATATTCCGCAATATCTTTCACCGCCTGAAGAGTAGATGCGACCTTTACATAGGGGAATCCGGCATCAGTCAGTTCTTTTTCAGATAAGGTACCCAATGCACCTGCTTCCATCACCTGAGGAATAAAATCATGTCCGTCTGCTCTGGCACCCACAATCGGTACAAAGAGACAGCCCTTCTCAACTTTTCGGCTGTCAGAAGTCACAGCCGTCACACATATATCTTTTTTACTTTCCGGTCCATGATAGGTACCGCCGCAGACCTGCGCAATATGCGCTAATGTAAGATTCTTCATACTTATCTTCTTTCCACACTTTATGATTGATGTTTTTTGAGCGAGATACGAATCAGTTCTTCACACAGAGCAGGATAATCCATGCCCAGGACGGCAGCTTCCTGTGGAAGAAGACTGGTGGGTGTCATACCGGGAAGCGTATTTGCTTCGAGACAATACATTTCTCCATTTTCTTTCATCAGGAAATCCAGACGTGCATAGCCTTCGATTCCCAGAACCCGACAGCCATCCTCTGCATATTTCTGCATCCGCTTCGTCTGTTCTTCCGTTATCTCTGCCGGACAGGTTTCCACTGCTGCACCTGCCGCATACTTATTTTTATAATCATAAAATCCTTCCAGAGGAGCAATCTCGATCACCGGATAAGCTTTTCCGTCCACCACGCCGACAGAAAACTCTCTTCCCTCAATATATTCCTCCACGATAATCTGATTTTCATAAGAAAATGCGCCATCCAGGGCAGCTTCGTACTCTTCCTGATTGTGAGCAATATAGACACCGATACTGGAACCGCCGCAGCAGGTCTTTACAACCACCGGGAACTCCATTCCATAGTCTGTCAGGGAGCGGGTGCACTTTCCTTTCCAAAGCTCCACACCATGGGGAGTGGGAACACCACTTACAGAAAACAATTTTTTTGTAATTCCCTTGTCCATTGCCATGGCACTGCTGAGATACCCTGTTCCTGTATAAGGAATCTGATAAAGGTCAAAGGCCGCCTGCACCTTGCCATCCTCTCCATTGGCCCCATGGAGAGCCAGGAAAACTACATCTGCTGCTCTGCACAGATCAAGCACGGCAGGGCCGAAAAAATCTCTTCCCGATGCCACGGCTTCTTTTACCTGATCATTAAAACTTTTGATATATTTCACATCAGCTTCCAGATCGTATTCCTCACAGAATGCAGTCTCCGGATCTGCTCCTTCTTTGCCGAAAAATACATCCACCAGAATTGCCTGATGACCTTTAGACCGAAGGGCTTTGCAGACGTCTGTTCCTGATACAATGGACACATCTCTTTCTGTACTGGTTCCTCCCGCCAAAACAACTATTTTCATAATACCAACTTCCTCTCTTTCTGCCTTATCCTTCAGAAATTTTAGTATACAATAACCGGCGTACCGATTTCAACTGCATTAAAAATTTTCTCTGCATTGGCTGTGGGAGTATTGACACAGCCATGAGACCCGTTTGTTTTATAAATTTCTCCTCCATATTCCGAACGCCAGGTATCGGCATCATGGATTCCCACATTTCCTACGAATGGCAGCCAGTAAGTAACAGGCTGTACATATCCTTCCCCTTTTAAAATCGCATCCTGCTTCTTGGCATCAATCGCCCAGACACTTCCGGAGGGAGTATCGTACCCTTTGGAAACATTTCCTGTAACCACAGGGGTATCTACAATCAGATAACCATCCTTATAACACCACATTCTCTGTTCACTGATACTGATTTCCACATAAGTGTCGCCAATATCATTGGTATCTCTTGACATGGCTGAATACTGATATACCGGTTCCACCGTACCTGTCTGACCCTCTTTAATGGCCTGAACCAGTTGATTAGCTGTGGCCTGTTTATTAATGACCCAGCCGTAATCTCCGCCTTTCAGCGTAATCTTCTGTCCTGCGGAAGTTGTAAATTCGTGTGTCAGTCCAAAAGTATCATACTTATACTTCAACTCCTGCACATAATCCAATGCCTTACTTTCATTAATCGTCCACTGACCGTCATCTCCTTTAACAATCCAGCTTTTAATGGTAAGCGCATTCACCGCTTCCGTGCGATCCCCGAAATCATACGTAAGATTAGTCTGCAGATACTTATTCAATATGTCTCTCTCAGCAATCAGTTCTGCGTTATCCTGATAGACTGAAGGCTTCAGATAACAACCCAGCTGCACCAGATTAATCTCCGTTTTTCCGGAATCTATGGCATCAATCACGGCCGCCTTCACTTTTTCCCTGTCCAGTTGATTGCCTTCTACCTCCGGGATGATCTCATAGCTGCTTCCCTTATCCTCCAGATAGGCATCCTGTGGCTCCGTAATATTCACCGGCTGAAAACAGTCCATCTCGTCCAGAATCCCATCGATCCGTTCCTTACTGTAAGTCGTGCCGGCAGTCACTTCCAGTGTCTTCTTATCAGAAAGTGAAGCAATCCATGACCAACGTTCCTGCTCCTCCATCAACTGATCCACTTTGCCGTCATCCACATAGGTAAGACCTATCCGTTCTGCTGAAATTGTCTCTGTTTTATCATTCATCTCAACAATTTTCAGTTTGTACTCACTGATTCTTTCCTGAATATCCTTCTTTACCTGGCTGACGTTTTTTTTGCTGCAGTCTATCCCATTAATTGTTGTTCCCTTTAAAAAATGACTGGAAAAATAATACACAGCTCCTGTATAGCCGATTCCGATAATCACCAGCCATGCCAGCACAATACCCAGAAAAATAAGCAGTACTCTTTTCTTTTTTTTCGTCATACAATTCCCTTGCTTTCTATTTGCCTATAAGCTTTAATACCAGTTCATTGTAACATTTATTCTTCCTACGGTAAAGGTATTTAGAAAAAAGTAAGAATCATAAAAAGGAAAAAAGTGCCGGATTCAGCACTTCTTTTCCACCAGTTTATGCATTTAATAATTTATCTATACTTACAAGTTTCACACTCAGTACAAAAATCTGTGCAGCCACTTCCAACTCCTCTACAGTCGGGAAAGAAGGCGCAATACGAATATTGCTGTCGTGCGGATCTTTTCCATATGGGAAAGTTGCACCGGCACCTGTCATAACCAGACCAGCCTCTTTTGCTTTCGCCACGATTGCCTTCGCACATCCATCCATAGAATCAAAAGAAATAAAGTATCCGCCCAGCGGTTTTGTCCAGGTTCCGATTCCCAGTCCTCCCAGTTCTTTATCCAGAACCTCAAGAACTTTCTCGAACTTAGGGCGCAGAATGTCCGCATGTTTTCTCATGTGATTATACATTCCCTGCATATCTTTGAAATAACGTACATGACGCAGCTGATTCAGTTTGTCGTGACCGATTGTCTGGAACTTCATATATCTCTTAGCATCTGCCAGATTGGCCTCGGATGCTGCCAGAGCAGCAATACCGGAACCCGGGAAAGAAACTTTTGAAGTAGAAATAAACTTCAGTACCATATCCGGATTGCCTGCCTTCACACACTCATTCAGCAGTTCCAGAATCACATCCCTCTTATCATCATACAGATGATGAATGGAATATGCATTATCCCAGAAAATACGGAAATCTTTTGCAGCCGGCTTCAGATGAGCAAATCTTCTTACTGTTTCATCTGAATAGGAAATACCTGTCGGGTTCGCATATTTCGGTACACACCAGATTCCCTTTACTGCTTCATCTTCTGATACCAGTTTTTCCACCATATCCATATCCGGACCGGTTTCCAGAAGCGGTACATTGATCATCTCAATACCGAAAAATTCTGTAATAGCAAAATGACGGTCATATCCCGGAACAGGGCAGAGGAATTTTACTTTGTCCAGTTTGCACCATGGGGTACTTCCCATAATACCGTGTGTCATAGCACGTGCCACGGTATCAAACATAACATTCAGACTGGAATTGCCATAAATCAGAATGTTTCTTTCCGGCACTTCCGACATATCTGCCAGCAGTTTTCTTGCATCACTGATACCATCCAGAATGCCATAATTTCTGCAGTCAACTCCGTCAGAACTTACCAGATTCACTTTACTGTTCAAAATATCCATCAATCCATTACTCAGATCCAACTGAGCTTTGGACGGTTTACCTCTGGACATATCCAGTTTCAATCCTTTTGCCTTTACATCTTCAAACTGTTTTTCCAGATCACTTTTCAATGCCAATAATTTTTCTTTACTTAACTGACTATAGGCTTTCATGGGTTCCTCCTGTCATGTGTATAAAATTTTTTCACTAAAGCATATTTTATGTAGGAATTGACTAAATGTCAAGATATACTTGCATTTTCGGCAAATTCACATGATGCACGAAGAAATAATTTGCGGTTTATGCAATTTTCATGACATAAACTTGCATTTTTTAGTTTCTCTTGAATTCATGAATCATCCTATGGTATTCTATTAATCAATAACAGATGTGGATAGAAAGGACTCGATTGTTTATGTGGATAGCAGACGGCTGGAAAGAGTATGAAGTGATAGATACTTCCAAAGGAGAAAAACTGGAACGTTGGGGAGATTATCTTCTTGTTCGCCCGGACCCACAGGTCATCTGGGATACTCCCAGAAAGCATCCGGGATGGAGAAAAATGAACGGGCATTATCACCGCAGTAAGAAAGGCGGCGGCGAATGGGAGTTTTTTGATCTGCCGCAGCAGTGGTCAATCAATTATAAAAATCTAACATTTAACCTGAAACCTTTTAGTTTTAAACATACAGGTCTATTTCCGGAACAGGCAGCAAACTGGGACTGGTTCGGAGAGAAAATCAGAGATGCCGGACGTCCAGTGAAAGTACTGAACCTGTTTGCCTATACCGGCGGAGCAACCCTCGCAGCAGCGGCAGCCGGTGCTTCTGTCACACATGTAGATGCCTCTAAAGGCATGGTTGGCTGGGCAAAAGAAAATGCAGTCTCTTCTGGTCTGAAGGATGCACCGATCCGCTGGATCGTAGATGATTGCGTCAAATTTGTAGAACGCGAAATCCGCCGCGGCAATCACTATGATGCCATCATCATGGATCCGCCCTCTTATGGACGCGGCCCCAAGGGAGAAATCTGGAAAATCGAGGATGCCATTCATCCTCTGATCAAACTCTGTGCACAGCTGCTCAGTGACGCTCCTCTATTCTTCCTTGTAAATTCCTATACCACAGGTCTGGCTCCTGCAGTACTCACCTACATGATTGCCACAGAACTGAAGCACTTGGGCGGTCATGTGGAATCACAGGAAATCGGACTGCCCGTGACACAGAGCGGGCTGATACTGCCATGCGGGGCATCCGGACGGTGGAGTAAGAAATAATAGTTGTTGTGTTGGAGAGGGACGGAAACTTCTTCTCATTTTTTCAGAAGCAGGCCGTCCCTTTCAAAAAAATCTCTTTATTTCGTATAAACTGCTACAATCTCTGCAATGTACATTGTATGGTAATCTTTCTGCGGATACCATTTTTCGTCTTCTTCATTTCCATAAAAGTTTTCCGGTTTGATGGTATCCTGATACAGTTTTTTGCAGACCAGTACCTGAGATGCTTCTTCGAATGTGGGATATCCATCTACATGCTGTACATGAAGTCCGGCTTTCTCGATTTTATCTGCCTCGTCTCTGCCGGAGACCTTGCCCAGATATCCCATTTCTTTTTTGCACTCTCCATCAAAGAATGTCAGTGTAAAGGTATCTGCCGCATCTACAAATTCTTTTGTATAGCGCTGCGGACGGATGTAGACGGTTGCCACGTCTTTGCCCCAGAGAACTCCGACACCTCCCCAGGAAGCTGTCATTGTATTTACTTTACCATCTTTTTCTGCTGTGACCAGCATCCACTGAGAACCAATTTTTTCAAATGGATTCATTTGCATTACCTTCAAATCAGTTTTAACCATTTCCATAATCTCACTCCTTTTTGACTGTTTCTAGACAATTACCAGTAACAGTATAATTCATTTCTCCAAAAAACTCAATCATATTGACTTTTTTCATTCCATCTTTCATAATGTAATCAATAAGATGATGTAGGAATCAAAGTCATGTTTTTTCATGCAAGTATGAAAAGCATGACCTTTTGACCCTTGTATCATAAGATTGGAGGGAAATGATATGTCGGATACCATGCACGAGAAAGTAATAACAACCGATTCCCTGCCCGCACGGTCATTTTCTTATTCCAGTGCTGATCAGCTGATTACCAACCACTGGCATAACAGTCTGGAAGTTTTATATATAGCATCCGGAAAAATGGATACAGGTATCAATAATGCGATTTATCACCTGAAGCGGGGGGATTTGATCATCATTAACTCCGGGGACATTCATTTTACTCGATGCCGGGACTATGCAAAAATTTATGTGCTGCAGGTTCCCTATCCACTCCTGAACACCCATATTCCCAACTACGATTATGTGCGCTTCCAGGACAGTGACGGGTCTGTTGTATTTTCCAATCCTGCAAAAGTAGACGAACTCAGCAGGCTGATGATTCAGATGTATGAAATAACCTTAGAACAGAAGCCCGGATATACCCTGCTGTTTTCCAGTAAACTGTACCAGTTTCTATTTATTTTATTTCAACGCTATCATACGGACATCAGTTCCCGTACCAAGCAAAAAAGTGACCGTAATCTAATCCGGCTGAAACAGGTCATGAATTATGTCAAAAGCCACTATACACAGCCTATTTCCCTGGAGGATGCCGCACAGATTCTTTCTCTGAATCCGGAGTACTTCTGCAGGTATTTCAAGAAGTATATGGGAATGACATTTTTGGAATATGTGAACTCCATCCGCCTCTACCATATTCACCAGGATCTGCTCAATACGAATTATTCTGTATCAGAGCTTATGGACCGGCATGGTTTTACGAATTATAAGCTCTTTTCCAAAATGTTTCGCAATACTTATGGATGTCCTCCGGGCATGTTCCGCAGGCAGCAAAAACAATGAATCAAGAACCTCTGATTGCCATGGGAAGTTATCCCGAGATTCTGGGAACACTTTATCTTTGAACAAAATTACCCCGGGGACTTTTAAAAAGTCCCCGGAGTAGTTCTTAATTATTTTTCTACAACTTCCAATACATCCATCGGACAGGCTTTTGCACAGATTCCGCATGCGATACATTTGGAAGAAACCGGTGAATCTTCAGCCTTAACTGCCAGACCGAACGGACAGGCCTCTACACATTTTCCACAGCCGGTACACAGTTTTTTATTCACCATGTATACCCCTTTTGCATTCTGTGTGATTGCTCCGGCTTCACAAGCCTGTGCACATTTTCCGCACTGTACACAAGTCATTGGTTTCACACCGCTCTTCTTTTCTACAATCTGAATACAGGATTTTCCCGGATCAAATACTTTGTAGAAACTCATGGAACATGCTCTTACACATTCCAGACATGCCATACAGGTAGAACCTTTTTTAACTGCTAATCTTTTCATCTGTATTATCCTCCACTTTTACATTTGATGGCATCTGCACCAGCAGACATTTCTATAATATTAGTGTACCATTAACAGACATATTTCGCAAGCAGATAGTGAAAGGTCAAACTATATCACCTATATTCTTTTTCTTCGGATCATATAAACTGTGATAAGTGCCAATGCCATTCCTCCCAGAAGCAAGTAAACTTCAATTGCAGCGGTATCCCCTGTCTTTGCAGGCATGATTCTGGAATTGGATACTGTAAAATCAAGCTTCTTTACATCAGTTTCATTCTGGAATACCCAGCTCTTTCCATCATAAATCTGTTTCTGGAAATGAACCTTCAACTGGTAGTCACCCTCACTCTTCACGTTAAATGTCACCTGATACGGCGTCTTGCTGAACCTGTAATATGTGGTTACTTCCCATCCAATCGGTATGTAACGAACATCATTGGCAATCGGGTCTTTAATATCCATTCCGGCTCCGATTGCGGTAATACTGTACAAATGATCTGTTTTATAGATTCCTTTATTCTGTATTCCTGTTACACGGTTGTCTTCCGGTTTGCCGACAATATTCAGCCTGAGAATATCCCTCTGCTCTGTAGTTTTGCAGCGTTCGCAGATTCTCTCCTCTTTTCCGCCTTTTTCAGTTGTCGGTTTTACTGTTACTTTCCATTCACTCCACTGATGACCCAATGCTGTTCCTTTCGTCTCTTTACATCTGGAACAGGTTGTCGGCTCTGTACAGGTCGCTGCAATCCAGTCATGTCCCAGCGGATCACCTTTCGTCTCTTTACATATCTTGCAGATTGCCGGCTCTGTACAGGTCGCAGGCGTCCACTCATGTTCACAGACAATATTTACAGTAACCGTATATTTATTTTGTGTTCCATCTTCTGCAGTGACAATATAAACTACTGATTTGCTGAAATCCTGTTTTTCTCCGGATGCCGGAGCAACTTTCGCATAAACACTTCCGGTAGTAATCTCAGGGGCAATCGCAGTCACATCAGTTCCGTAAGGCACATCAACCGTAATAGTTCCGTCTTTACCTTCCGTACCATGTTTGATAACACCCTCATAACTGCCCAGTTTAAATGCCTTAACTGTTGCATCGGTATCAGGAGCAACACTCTCACCTTCCAATAGTACAGGAGAATTCTCAGCTTCCACACAGGTAATCTTCACCTGAAACTTTCCTTTATCCAGAATGGTCAGCAAACCTTTTTCATCCACAGAAACAATCTCTTTGCATTCTTCCGGAACTGTATACTCTGCCACAGGGCTGGAACTGTTCTTACCATCCGTCTGTTTTTCAAATGTTACAACAATCTGATACGAGTTTCCCTTCACCATTCGCTCAGGCAGTTTTTCCACTATCATCTTATATTCCTTCACTTCCGGTTGAGGTTCTTCAAGTTTGGGTTCCTCCGGTTTGGGCTCCTCTGGTTTCGGTTCTTCCGGTTTCGGTTCTTCTGGCTTTGGTTTTTCCTCCGGAGTTGTTATTTCTATCAAAATCTCAGGTATCTTGACATCTTCTGCCAGCTTTATCATACTGGAAAGCACAGGAATAAATTGATACTGACCTTCACATGCTTTTTCTGTATATTCCGTTTTCCCTTCCGTTTCCGTAGATTCCTTATCCTCTTTCATGAAACCTTCCCACTTCAAATCCGTCAGTTTCTTTTCAATCAGAGTATCCGGATCTGACTGCATATAACCAATCACCTTCCACTCTGTAGGAAGTTCAAAATCTTCTACTTTGGTTCCTTTAAAAAATGTGTCATCTTCCAACACATTTTTCTCTACCTTCTCAAAGGAGGTAATGATAAAAACATCCTGAGTGTTTTCATCAGCATGTACCTCCTTTACAGAGAAGGAAACAACCAGCAAGGTAAAAATAACTAACAACGACAGTAACCGGGATGTTCTTTTCTTTTTCAACATAGCCATCACCTCCAAAAATAGCACAATACCACTAAGTTTCCTTTTTACTATTATAGCATATCATTCACATAAAAGCATTAATTTTTTCTTACTTTTTTGTTATATTTCATATTATTTCAAAATATTTTTCTATAATATTTGTATTTTCCGAATCTTATATAGATGATATCCATTCCAGAAAGTATACTTTTTTGTAGTTCTTTTGGAGGGGACGGAGAATCTATGGTATTTTTCAAAAGCAGGCCGCTCCTCCTCAACTCTGCACTAAGCGCGACTAATTGACGCTCAGGAGAGCCTTCGCGCCAAAGTCTTGCTAAGTGCATATTTTCGGACTCGCTTTCCCCAATGCTTTTGAAAAATACCATAGATTCTCCTGCCTTATTCCAAACGAAACAAAATGCGTAGGGTAGAGATAGCCGTTGTACTTTTACACAAGTACTATCAGTTTTTGAAAAAGAAATTATTATGGTTAAAGTTTACCACATCCTTTTTCCGGGCGCATTTTGTTACATTTGGAAGAAAACAGGAAACTTCATATCATTTTTTCAGAAGCATTGGGGAAAGTGAGTCCGAAGATAAGACGCTTACGGAGACTTTGGCGCGAAGGCTTTCCTGAGCGTCAATTTAGTCGCAGTTAGCGGCTAGCTGAGGAGGAACGGCCTGCTTCTGAAAAAATGATATGAAGTTTCCGTCCCTTTTCAAATCAACAAAAAAGTATACTTTTTTCCAGTCATATGGTAAAATCATAATTATTCCGGTCTGTCATCATGCCCAATAACAGGCTATACTCAGCACAATACCGGGCAAACAACTATAAACAAAGGAGGAAAAAATGTTAGACATCATCAAACAAATCAACGACAGCATCAACGGATTTGTCTGGGGTGTTCCTGCTATGATCTGTATCATCGGCGTCGGCCTGCTGCTCAGTTTCCGTACCCGATTTTTACAGTTCCGGAAGTTTGGTTATACCTTTAAAGTGACCATCGGCAAAATATTTCATAAACGGCAGGCTTCAGACGGTTCGATCACACCTTTTCAGGCAGTTTGCACCGCCCTGGCCGGTACGGTCGGAACCGGAAATATTGCCGGCGTAGCAGGAGCCATCGCTATCGGTGGACCCGGTGCAGTATTCTGGATGTGGATGTCCGCACTTCTTGGAATGTGCACCAAGTTTTCTGAAGTAACACTTGCTGTTCATTTTCGAGAAAAGAATAAAGAAGGAGATTGGGTTGGCGGTCCCATGTATTACATCAAAAATGGTCTGGGACGTAAATGGCAATGGCTCGCTGTTCTTTTTTCCGTCCTGGGGGTACTGACTGTATTTGGAACCGGCAATGCCACTCAGGTTAATACAATTACCACCGCCATTGATTCTGCATTGCTGAATTATCAGATTATCAAACCTGATTTTGTTCCGACATTTAATCTCATTCTGGGTATTATCATTACCATTCTGGTTGCGCTGGTTCTCCTCGGCGGAATCAAACGAATCGGCCAGGTAACAGAACGTCTCGTCCCATTTATGGCACTGCTCTATCTGATTCTCGCCATCGGTGTAATCCTCCTGAATGCCAATCGGATTCCAACTGTATTTGCATCTATCTTTCAGGGTGCCTTTTCACCCTCTGCGGTTACCGGAGGTGTGATCGGAACCATGTTTACCAGTATGAAAAAAGGTGTTTCACGGGGTATTTTTTCCAATGAAGCGGGCCTTGGTACCGGCTCCATCGCTCATGCAGCCGCTGATACATCAGATCCGATTCAACAGGGATTCTTTGGTATTTTTGAAGTTTTCACGGATACCATTATCATTTGTACCATGACTGCCCTGGTTATTCTGTGCAGCAATATTCCGATTGCATACGGCGTCGATGCGGGAGCAGAACTTACCATCCAGGGATTCACTTCCACATACGGCAACTGGGTATCTATATTCACTGCAGTGGCACTCTGTTGTTTCGCTTTCTCAACGATTATCGGATGGGGACTCTATGGAACACGATGCATCGAATTTCTCTTTGGAAGCAAAGTCAACCGCCCATTCATGCTGGTTTATTCCCTGGTAGCTATCCTGGGAGCAACGGTGGATCTGGGACTGCTGTGGAGTATCGCAGACACCTTTAATGGTCTGATGGTTATCCCTAATCTGATTGCATTATTCCTGCTGTCCGGAACAGTTGTACAATTAATCAAAAAAAATAAATTTTTGTAATTTTTTTTTGGGGGGGAGGGACAGGTGATTATCCGTCCCTCCTCAAAAGAACTACAAAAATTTATTCTTCTCAGCTACTTTTTCATCCCAGTACCGGCAGTCATCCCGCCCAATAACTTTGGAGGTAAACGGTGTCCCATCATTTTTCTTGTAATGACGTGTTGCACGGAATACATACTTAGCTCCCACATAAACAATCGGCACGTTAAAGTATACAATCAATATATTTCCAAGATCAGAAAATGCCCACAGATTTCCCAATTCCAGACCGGCAATATTACAGAGAATTCCAAAAGCGGCCACAAAAAGGGCAATACAGCGAATAACATTGATAAAACCTCTGTCTTTGCGGATACGGTTTGCTGCAATTTCTGAAAAACTGATCATACCCAGCAGACAGGTATAGGCAAACATACAAAAACAAAGCGTAATCAAAAATGTGATAATTGCATTTGCTGCTGTTCCGGGCGTAAGTGCAGCTACAGATTCCGTAAACTTAGGAAGTTTATCCAGCCCGGCCCAGGTCTCGCCATTAGGACCGTCCCAGCAATGAGCCATAACTACTACAAATCCTGACAGAGTACAGATTACAATCGTATCAAGGAAAACACCAATGGATGCCAGAATGCCCTGTTCGCAGGGATGTTTTGCGTCAGATGCTGCTGCTGACATGGTTATGGTACCCTGACCGGCTTCATTGGACATCAGACCACGCTTGACTCCCTGAGCAAGAACTGTTCCAAATACACCTCCGAAAAATGCCTCCGGTTTAAATGCACCGGTAAATACTGCATGAAAGAAATATGGAATACTTTTTACATTCAGAATAATCAGAACCAGAACCGTCAGCACATAAAGCACTGCCATAACCGGTACCATTTTATCCGTCCATTTTGTTACTTTCCGGATACCGCCAAATGCAATCAGGGCTGTAGTAAAAATAATGATCGCTCCCACAATATAGTAGAAAATGGAATCACTTTCTATAGAAGTTCCGGTGACAATCTCTGCCATTCTTCCTACGGAAGATACCACATTAAATCCCTGAGCCGGCAGGCAGCAAAGGGCATACAGAATATACAGAATGGATAGGAATACACCGATCCACACCTTATTTCCCAGAAGTTTTCTTCCATAAAACGGAAGACCTCCAATAAATTCATCCCCCTTCTTTTCCTTGAAAATCTGGGCAAGTACACCTTCCATATAGGCTACTGCCATTCCAAAGAATGCGGAAACCCACATCCAGAAAAGAGCTCCTGGTCCACCCACAGCAATAGCACCGGTAACGCCGATAATATTACCGGGACCTACACGCATAGCCGAACTCAGAAAGAACGCCGCTAATGGGGAAATACCTGTTTTGACCACTCTTTTTTCTGTCATAATACGGATTCCCTTTTTAAAATGCGTCACCTGCATAAATCCCAGCCGGAAACTGAAAAAAATACCGGATCCTAGCAGCAATATAATGGCAAAAGAAAAATTACCCAGCAGCGGAATTGATGCATACCAGGAAAAATTTGTGGGAAAATCCCACAGAAAATCGGACAAAGGTCCGATAAAAGAAAAAATACCATTGATTGATTCAAATACTTTTTCCATATTTACCTCCCAATTTGAAATGACACTTATGATTTTGCTTTACGATTGATATATTTTGCTTTGTATTTTGAATATACAATCGTCTGTGTTTTATATAGGCTATAATACCCTGAAAAAGCATAACTTACAGATACTGCAATCAGGTAATAGGGAACACCTTCAAAACCGAACAGTTCAAATGCGATCAGTACCGATGTGATCGGACAGTTGGTAACCCCACAGAAAACTGCCGCCATTCCTGCTGCCGCACAGAGAGATGGCGATATGCCAAGGATATTTCCCGCCACACATCCAAAAGTCGCTCCGATACAAAATGAAGGTACAATTTCTCCGCCGCGATAACCAGCTTTCATGGTTATAGCTGTCAAAATAATTTTCCATAAAAAATCAGATGGCCGTGCCTGTTCCTGTTCCACAGCTTTCATGATCAGTCCATTTCCAGCACCCATATAATCACTGGTTCCCAATAAAAGACTGATCAGTGCAACTGCGGTACCTGCCGCAAGAACCCGAAGGTAAGGATTAGGAAGAAAACGTTTATAAAATCCACCCATTCCCCGAAGCACCATACAAAACAGAATGCTGACCACAGCACATCCCGCTGCGGCCAGACCCATTTTTACCCCATTCATAATGGTCAGTTCCGGAATATGCAGCACCTCAAAAGCTTCTGCATGTACCTCGAAACCAGCTGCCAGATGAGAAGCAATCAGGCCTGCAATCACGCTTGGAAATAATGCAGCATAGTACATAATTCCTACACTCACCACTTCCATTGCAAATACTGCTGCTGCCATTGGCGTTCCAAAAACGGCCGCAAATGCGGCACTCATACCACACATGACAATGACATGACGGTCTGATTCGTCCAGATGGATCCATCTCCCCACCTGATTACCGATACTTCCTCCCAGCTGAATAGCTGCACCTTCACGGCCCGCTGAGCCACCTCCCAGATGAGTCAGCATCGTGGAAATAAAAATCAGCGGTGCCGACCGCAGAGGCACTTCGTCCTCAGAACGAATCGTCGACAGGACCTGATGGGTTCCCCTGTCTTCCTGACCAAATGTCTGATACAGGAAAACAATGACCACGCCCAAAAATGGAAGGAGAAAAATTGTCCACGTATGTCCTTCCCGAAATCCGGTAACTGCCCCCAGACAATTTGCAAATAAACTGCTGACCCCTCCTACGACACAGCCCACGATAACAGCCAATAACAGCCATTTACACAGATTGACCATGTCTCTCCGAATCCTTCTTGTATAATACCTCAGCATAACTCGAATCCAGCGAACATTTATCTTTCCAGAATTCTTCATAGCTGTTTTCCCCTACATCTCTTCCTTTGCCTGAAATACCTCATACTGGCTGCTGGGACCGCCGCATACAGGACAACGCTCCGGGATATAATCCCCTGCCATCACATAACCGCAAATCGGGCAGACATATATCGTTTCTTTTTGGAATTTCTCCATATCTGTCGCTTCTTTCAGCAATTCTGCATGAACCTTTTCTGCTGCCGCTGCACCTGAAAATGCCTGCCTGGTCAGCAGTGCCCCATTTTCATCCGCATACTCTTCCATCATTTTATACGTACGCTGATATTCAAACTCTTCACCCGGAACAAAGGTCTTGACAGTTTCCCCAAAAGGATTCGGATTTTCTATGACAGAATAGAAATTTCTGGCATGATGGTATTCCGATGCTGCCAATGCCTCAAAAAGATTGGCAATCTTCTCCATTCCTCTTCTTCGTGCACGATCAGCGAACGTCAGATATTTCAAATGGGCCATCAATTCACCGGCCACCGTCTTTTCCAGATTTTCCTTCAGTATCGAATTTTTTCGTTCTCCGTCATAACCATTTTCAGAAAGATTATCAAACCTGTATTTCAGCACACCATTTTCCATATAAAAATGCACGATATGATGTTCCACATCACAGGCCCGGATGTCTTCAGATACATCTTCGATAAGCGCACCACCTCCTCCGGTACAAATCAGAGGGATATCATCCACCACATCCTCAAATCGGGAATGTACATGACCACACAAGAGGTATTTTACTTTTTCTTTCCATGGTGCATAAGCTTCTTTTAATCGTGTAAATTCTTCTTCTGATACAGAATTGCGAATAAAATGATTGGGAACCGGAATATGGAATGCAATCATCACCTGATGTACTTCTTCCATTTCCAGAACTTTTTTCAGAAGATCCAGCCCTTCCTGTTCAAATGTCCGCAGTGCATTATCCAGCACAACCACAGAAAAGCCATCAGCAAATAAGGCATAATTTTTTCTTCCGAAATAATCTGTATATTCTCCTGTATCATGATTTCCTCTCAGTACATATATATCATTATGCGCAATTACTTCTGTGAGACTGCTGATTTCTCCATAATAATGTGCATTGCCTGCAGGAACCAGGTCTCCGGCAATCAGCGTGATATCATCTTCACTGGTTTTTTCCAGGGCACCTGCATATACTTTCATATTGTAGGTACCCAGTCCCTCACATCCCGGATCACCAATGACTCCCAGAGAAGTCACTCCGGAAAGATATACAATCGGTTCATTTACTTTCTGAATTTTATTTTTTTCCATAATATATCCACCTTAATCATGGCATATGCCAGCAGCACACTGACATATGCCATTCTTTCTATCGTTTTTTAATTCACATACCTGCTTCTGTACAGGTCTCAGTCGATTGATGCTCCAATATGTCTGATTCCCGTAAATTCGGCAATGTCACGGTCAACAGTCACAAGATCTGCCATGGAAAGTTCATGAATAGAAGAATGACCCGTCACCCGTGCAAATGTTTTCAGTTCCTTCAATGATACATTCAGGAAATTCGCTACTCTCTGAGCAGAAGCATCTACTTTCATTCTTGCCCGCAATTCAGGATTCTGGGTAGCCACACCTACCGGACAGTTTCCACTTCCGCAAATACGGTATTGCTGACAGGCTGCCGCGATCAATCCTGCACTGGCAACGGCAATCGCATCGGCGCCCATCGCAAGAGCCTTTGCAAAATCAGCTGAGACACGAAGTCCTCCGGTGATAATCAGAGAAATATCAGAGTTTACGGAATCCAGATATTTTCTTGCTCTGGCCAGTGCATAAATAGTCGGTACAGTGGTTGCCTCTCTCAAAAACAGAGGGCTGGAACCGGTTGCGCCTCCTCTTCCATCAATCGTAATAAAATCAGGCTGTGCATACACACAGTATTCCAGATCTTTTTCGATTCTTCCGGCAGCAATCTTGATACCAATAGGTCTTCCCCCGGAACGTTCCCGAAGCATAGCCACCACATCCCGCAGATCTTCCTTTGTATTCAATTCAGGAAATTTACTGGGACTCTGGATATCCTCGCCCGGTTTCTTCCCACGTATGGCAGCTATCTCAGGAGTCACCTTTTCACCGGGAAGATGACCGCCCATTCCCGGTTTGGTTCCCTGACCGATTTTAATTTCAATTGCATCTGAGGATTGCAGATTCTCATCTGTCACACTATATTTGTTGGGAATATATTCAAATATGTATTTATAAGCAGCTTCTTTTTCCTCCGGAAGAATTCCTCCCTCACCGCTGCACATCGCTGTTTTCGCCATTGCGGATCCTCTGGAAAGTGCCACTTTGACTTCTTTCGACAAAGCGCCAAAGGACATATGAGAAATATATACCGGATTCTCCAATATCATCGGTTTTTTCGCATGCTTTCCAATCACAGTGGTTGCATCTACCGGATCATCATCATTCAATGGTGCCGGATTGAGCTGTGCACCAAGCATCAGGATTCTGTCCCAGTCGGGCATCGGCATCTGAGTTGCCATAGAACCCCCGATTGATTTTCCGGTCACCGCCATCTCATGGATTTCTGCCATATATCGGCAGGAAGAATCGTGCCTTGCCGTTGATGCATCATAATCCAGTTCCCCCATATAAGCGGTTGGTTTCACTTCAGACGGATCCGGTTCCACCAATTCAAATCTGGAAATCGGCTGTTTGCATATCGGACAACCGGACAACTCAGACAACAGTTTCCCTTCTTTTCCCTCATCATAAATCGCACCACAAATACTGCATTTGTAAATCGCCATAAAACACCTCCATACGATACGGGAATGTCCCCACAGTCCCGCCTTCTCTTTCGTATATTGTAATATATTTTTTTCATTTTGAACACACTTTTGTGTAATTTTTCAAAAAAAAACAAAGCAGTATGACAATTTTCATACTGCTTTGTTTGGTAGTTTTCTTCTATTTTTCTTCCATCACACTCATATAAGCCGGACGAATGATCTTGTCAGCACAGATCAGCTCTTCAATCCGGTGTGCACTCCACCCCACGATACGGGCAACAGCAAACATTGCCGTATATAGTTCAGTGGGAATTCCCAGCATATCATACACAAATCCACTGTAGAAATCCACATTGGGGCTCACCCCTTTAAAAATGCGTCTCTTTTGAGCAATGATCTGTGGAGCCAATTCCTCAATATTCTGGTAGAGATGCAGATCTTTTTCCCGTCCCTTTTCCACTGCCAACTCCTCTACATATTTCTTGAAAACCCTCTCTCTCGGATCGGACAGAGAATAAATCGCATGCCCCATTCCATAAATCAGACCTTTTTGATCAAACGCTTCTTTATCGACAATTTTAGTCAGGTACGATGCCACCTCGTCCTTATCTTCAAAATCACGGACATGTTTACGAATATCTGCCATCATTTCCATTACTTTAATATTAGCTCCGCCATGTTTTGGTCCTTTCAAAGAAGACATCGCTGCCGCCATAGTAGAATAAGTATCTGAACCAGAAGAAGTTACCACTCTTGTTGTAAATGTGGAATTATTTCCTCCGCCATGTTCCATATGGAGAATCAGTGCGGTATCCAATACTTTTGCCTCTGTCCTTGTATATTTTTGATCCGGACGCATCAACATCAACAGATTTTCTGCAGTAGAAAGCTTTGGATCCGGACGATGGATGAACATACTTTTTCCTTTTTCATAGTGAACATATGCATTGTATCCGTAAACTGCCAGAAGTGGAAATTCACTGATCAGCTGAATGCATTGACGAAGTGCATTACTGACGCTGGTGTCTTTTGCCTTCTTATCATAAGAAGCCAACGTCAGAATACTTCTGGTCATGGAATTCATAATATCCTCTGTCGGAGCTTTCATAATCACATCACGGGTAAAGTTTGTAGGCAATGTACGACATTTTCCGATATATTCCTGAAATTCCTGTTCCTGCTTTTGATCAGGCATCTCTCCCATCAAAAGAAGATAAGCGATTCTTTCAAATCCCAAATGATCTTCTCCCAAATCATCAATCAATTTCTCCACTCGATACCCACGGTACCAAAGTTCTCCATCACATGGCATTTTCTTTCCGTCTATAACTCGCGAAGAGACGATTTTAGAAATATTTGTAAGACCTGTCAGCACTCCATTGCCATTTTCGTCTCGAAGTCCCCGGTTAACCCCATATTCCTCATACAATCGGGGAGAAATATTATCATTCTTACGGCATATTTCTTCTTTTTGATTTGCATATTCAATGATCTTATTTCTCATAACACCCTGCCTCCTCCATTTCTTCCATCTCGCTGCTCATAATTGTCTCTAACTGTTTCATCATCTGAAGCAGCCCAATCATGTTTTCTCTTCCAAATCGCTCAATTACTTTCTCATAATACTTTTTTAAAATTTCTTCCTGTGCCTGCAGCAGCTTTTTACCATTATCTGTGATTGTTACATACGTACCCTCACTGCCATTTCCATCGTGTGACCACAGTATCAACCCACGATCCCTCAATTCTCCTGCCATGCGTGACGTCTGCCTGACAGTTAATTGCATTTTTTCTGATAAATCCTGCAAATAAGTTCGACCAGAATATATATCTGAAGTCTCATTCTCCATAGCAATGATATGTAAAGCTATATATTCCTGTATGCTGATATTCCGAAAGAAATCTCTCACCTGACCTTTACTCATCAGATATCTGCGATATGTCAGCTCATGTGCCAGTTTTTCAATATCTCTTTTTTGTTCCATAAATTTACTCCTCCTTTTTAATTTGGTAACCCTCCACACTTTCAGATCATTTTTTCTATGTTCTTTCTGATTTTTTCTGAAACAGCTCTGAATATCTCCAAATCCTCTTCCGAAATTCCTTCAACGATTCGTTGATCCATTTCCAATCTTTTTTTTGCCATTTCTTCTACAATCTGCTGTGCAGAATCTGATAACTGATAATGAATATATCGTCTGTCCTGCTGATCTGTCGTTGCAATAATATAGTGACGTTTACATAAACTGTCAACAGCCTGGGAAATATGTCCTTTGTTCATCATCAGCTGATAATGAATATCTTTTGACGTATTATGGCTGCCACATTTGGACAGGAAATACAAAATCTCCAGTTCTGCTTTTTTCATGTCATATTTTTGACGTAATTCTGCAATCTGTTCTTCCAGTAATTTTTTAAATGGGCCACCCTGCAGCATTGCTTCCATCCGTGTATCCATATCGATTCCCCTTATTTCATTATTTTAAGATAACGCTTTGCAAATATCTTTCATGATTTTTTCTATCCCTTCCTGCACACTCAGATTTTTCTTTTCCAGCAGATAAGGTGAACAACATCGCAGCACATGATAACCACGCTTTTCCAGATGATTAACTGCCGATTTCAACGCTTTCATCTCTTTATTTCCTCCCGTAACTATGAGAAAGCATTTGCCACGCTTATTCATAATCATTCTGGAAATAATATGGCTGATCTCTGTCATCATAATACACACTGATCTGTTCCATCTTCCACATTCACCTCTGTATCAAACTGTTTTATTTTAAATTGTTTGTTTTCAAACTATTATACTCAAAAATTTTGCCCTGTCAATATTTTTTTACATATTTATTTTTTATTTACAAATCCTACTTCTGAAAGGATGGTGCTAAAGAAATGAACAAAATTGACAAGGAAGAATTCCCGATTGGTTTTACGATGGAACTTGCCCAACATTCAGATGTACTCATTCAATTTTCGCAATTATCAAAAACTGAGCAGCAATCCATTGTTGGCAAAGCCCGTTCAGTCCAGTCCCATAACGAAATGCGTCATTTTGTAGAATCGCTAATTAAATAATAAATGCCCCGGGGAGTTTTACATTCTCCCCGGGGTAATCTTCGTATAACAGAAAAAAACCGCCGAATCTCGGCGGTTTCAAGCAGGGGATGAGAGAATCGAACTCCCGCTAAAAGTTTTGGAGACTTCTGTCATACCATTTGACCAATCCCCTTCATATACCTTCAAAACTGCATACACGCTACATCCTTAT
>JALERM010000175.1 GCA_022764165.1 Eubacterium sp.
GTTCAGGTAGTTGGTCATACCCTTAGCGTGACTCCACCCAGGGATATATCCCTGGATGATCATACGGTCATAACAGGTAATAGTACCATAGATTCTGTCAGCATATTTATCCGTAAGTAACATAAATGTGAACTTCCATGAAAATTAACTCTCGTTCAAATAAAATGGCTTATTCATGCTCTTTATGAGTGTTTTGGAGTCATTTATATGAGAAATAATTATCTCTCGAGAGTTAACACTTAAAATAGTGGCAAATCCGCTATTTATAAGGATTCCTTGCAATCGAGAGATAATTCTACAGGAAGTTCAGGTTTAATTGTACTCGAAACGAGGAGAAAATGCAAAACTTTTCCGGTTTATCCGGGTTAGGGAATGAATCCGGAATTGACAAGAAAAACGAATTTCTGTGATAACATGATACAAGGGTCAAAAGGTCATGTTTTTCATGCTTGCATGAAAAAACATGACTTTGGGACCCGCAAAAACATGAGAAAGTAGACCGAACAGGGCGGATTTCGAATGTTTTTAGGATTTCGAGAGCACATAGTGCGGAGAAATCCGTATATCTAGGGGTCAAAATACCTTTTGCCCCCTACATCATAACATGAAAGTACAATAGGGTACCTAAAAGAAACATCGGAAGGGGTGAGCGAAATGTGTAAAGAAATGGAAATCAAGGCAACAGAAATCGGACTTGGACGGGCAGAATTGAAAGTCAGAAAACTTCTGATTACCAGTGGAAAGCTGAACTATCCCATGACAGAAGAAATACAGGAATTGCAGAAAGTCGGGAAAAAGATGGAAGAGATACAGAACATTCCCGACTTATCCAGGGCCTCCATCAATGCATATCTTCCATATTCTAAAATCCCCTACAAAGAATCTGAAGTCTCAGTTAATGCAGATCGGTGTGAGCTGTATCGAAAAAGAAAAGCGGCGGTGGACAGGATTATAGACTCTGCTACCCTGTGGGATGCGCTGCTTCTCTTTCAAGGGTACACTTTTTATACAATGACTGGATTACAATTTTCCTATGAAATCAGGAAGGGGCGGAGTGGAGAATATACGAAAGAACTATGGATAGACCGGAGGGGAGAATCAAAGTCTCTCACCATGTCTACCATACTAAGGGCGTATGAGAATAGCATTGGTGCGGGAATTGTAGATCGGCCGAAGGCCTTGGGGGATTTGCACGGCGTGTCATATATTTACCCGATATTTTTCCGATTTGGTTTGATTGAAGTACCGGAGAAAGTAAAAGCGATTATGAATGGAAAGAAAAAGTAAATTTCCCGTGAAGAAAGCATGTAACAATGTTTTCTTCGCAGGAAATTTACTTTTTCATAGAGAACCGTGGTTTTCTTCATTCTTTCCATCAATAAGATATTCGTAAGAAACGTGAAAAATCTCAGAAAACGCTTTCAATTCTAAATCTGTAACATAACGTTTGTTTGTTTCAATTCTTGTAATTACATTTTTGTCCATATCGTAGCCATTTAACTGAAGCTGATAGGCTAAAGCCCGCTGAGACATTTTATGTTGTCGGCGTAATTCGCTGAGCCTTTTATAGATAAGATTTTTTTCTCCTGTCTGTGTTTTGGGTTTTGGCATAGTCCAATTCCTTTCTGCAAAACAATACGAAGAATTGTATCGTTATTTGCACCTTTTTTTAAGATTCTACACGGAATCAGGAATATATTCGGTTGTAAAAATGATACAAAGGTTATTATTATCTTACAAACATTACCAGTTGGCATGTACATTGTTTTTGATTCACTATTAAAGTAATCTGAGCCATTTGATTTTTGTAGTGAATAAAATTAATATTTTTTGTTAAAATACTCTAAAATAGTTTGAATACAACTCCATACAGAGTAAGAAATTAATGTTTTTCCTATAAACTATCAGTATATGTTGAAATCATTTGACTGGCAGATTATATGGACAGGTAGGAGAAACATTTATGTATACGAGGGTAAGAGAATTAAGAGAGCAGAAAGGAATCAGCCAGCTGAGTCTGGGACTAAGAGTGGGGTGTTCGCAAAATACGATAAGCAAGATTGAAAAAGGTGAAGTAGATCCCAGAGCGGGTATATTACTGGAAATGGCAAGATACTTTGGTGTGTCAGTAGATTATCTTCTGGGGGTCAGTAATATAAAGACATATATGGAATTGAATATGGGAGCTGGCAAACAATCGGCGATAGGGCTGATTTATCGGGAAAAATTTGACCGTTTGAGCCTGGAAAGTCAGAAAGTTGTCGGCCAGGTGATTGACAGGCTGGATGAGATGGAGAAAAAACTATAATAATTAGGTAGACGAAAATGAAAAAACGTGGTAGACTGAGGATACCTTAAGATTTATGAAAGACTATGAGGAAAACAAGATGAAAACTACGTTATTAATTATGGCTGCTGGTATTGGTTCCCGGTTTGGCGGTGGAATCAAGCAGTTGGCTTCCGTGGACGATTATAATCATATTATTATGGATTATTCTATTCATGATGCCATCGAGGCAGGTTTCAATAAGATTGTATTTATTATAAGAAAAGATATAGAATCTGATTTTAAGATGATTATTGGAGATCGTATCGAGGCGGTGTGTGCTGCACATCATGTGGAAGTTGGTTATTGTTTCCAGGATATCAATGATATTCCCGCTGTTGAACCGTATAACGGTGTGATTCCGGAAGGCAGAACAAAACCCTGGGGAACAGGTCAGGCAGTACTGGCAGCAAAAGCACTGGTTGACTCTCCGTTCGCTGTTATCAATGCAGATGATTATTATGGAAAGGAAGCTTTTCGCCAGCTTCATGACTGGCTTGTACTGGAACATGCGGATAATGCTATTTCCATGGCAGGTTTTATACTGAAAAATACGTTGTCTGATAATGGTGGTGTGACCAGAGGTGTATGTAAAGTGAATCAGGGTCATACTCATATTACAGATGTCATCGAGACAAGCAATATTGTAAAGACACCGGATGGCCCGGAGGCTGACGGTGTGAAGCTGGATCCGGATTCCTATGTATCCATGAATATGTGGGGATTTCCTGCAAAACCAGGTCAGACACCGCCGTTTATGAATGTTCTGGAAGATAATTTCATTACATTTTTCAAAGAAACGGTACCATCCAATCCTTTAAAAGCAGAGTATTTATTGCCGATACTGATCGGAGGGCTTTTGAGAGAGGGAGATTATTCAGTAAAGGTACTTCCAACGAATGACAAATGGTTTGGAGTCACATATGCAGAAGATAAAGAAGCAGTAATTGCAAGCTTTAAAGAGTTGATTGAAAACGGTACATACAAGCCAGATTTGTTCACTGATCTGTAATTGTAACTGAAAGTGACCAGGGGACAGATACATGGAAACTATTCGTGTCCATGTATCTGTCCCCTGGTCACTCTTATAGAAGTTTTTTATTTATGCTGTACCTTTTTATCTTTTTGTAGTATACTGTGAATGTATTTTTTTAAACCAGACAGAAAGTACTTTCATATAATGTTATCAGATGATGAAAATATTATAAAAAACAGGAAAGTATATGCTGAAAAGGAGGAGACATTTGCATGTGTGGAATCGTAGGTTATAATGGTATATTGCCGGCTGCTCCCATTCTTTTGAATGGTCTGCAGAAGCTTGAATATAGAGGTTATGATTCGGCAGGTATTGCTGTCCGGAATGAGGAAACAGGGAAGGTTGAGATTGTAAAGGCTAAGGGAAGACTGAAAAAGCTGATTGAAATGACAGATGCCGGTTCTACGGTGCCCGGTACCTGTGGAATCGGTCACACCCGCTGGGCAACGCACGGGGAACCTTCGGTGAAGAATGCCCATCCGCATTGTTCGGAGGATAAATCAGTCGTTGTTGTACACAATGGTATTATTGAGAATTATCAGGAATTGAAAGAAAAACTGGTGAAATCCGGTTACCATTTCTATTCCCAGACAGATACCGAGGTGGCGACAAAGTTAATAGACTATTACTATAAAAAAACTGGAACGCCGCTGGAGGCGATCTCACGTGCCATGCTGCGTATCCGCGGATCTTATGCCTTTGGTATTATGTTTCATGATCTTCCGGGAAAATTGTTTGCTGCAAGAAAAGACAGTCCGCTGATCATTGGAAAAAATGAAACGGGATGTCTGATTGCATCCGATGTACCGGCAATCCTTGACAGTACCAGAAATGTATATTATATCGGTAATCATGAAATTGCTGAGATTACATCCACGGATATTCATTTCTACAATCTGGATCTGGAAGAAATCCAGAAGGAAATGGTTGAGATTAAGTGGGATGCGGAAGCGGCTGAAAAGGGCGGATATGAGCATTTTATGCTGAAAGAGATTCATGAACAGCCCAAAGCCGTTCAGGATACCATCAGTGCCTATGTAAAAGACGAGAATATTTCTCTTGATGATACCGGATTGTCTGATGAGGTGCTGGCTGAACTTGAGAGAATCTATATCATTGCCTGTGGTTCTGCCTATCATGTGGGGATTGCGGCAAAATATGTGATCGAAAATCTGGCCCGGGTTCCGGTAGAAGTGGATCTTGCGTCCGAGTTCCGTTATCGAAATCCTATATTTGCCGCCCATTCTCTGGTGATTGTGATTTCCCAGTCCGGCGAGACGGCTGACAGTCTGGCGGCTCTTCGCCTGGCAAAGGAACATGGCATTCCGGTGCTTGGTATTGTCAATGTGGTTGGTTCCAGCATAGCCAGGGAAAGTGATTATATTATGTATACTTATGCAGGACCGGAGATTTCTGTTGCGACCACAAAGGCTTACAGTACTCAGTTGATCGCATCGTATCTTCTTGCGTCTCAGATGGCCAAAGTAAAAGGAAGAATTACTGAAGAACGGTGCAAAGAACTTCTGAAAGAAATGAATACCCTCCCGGGTAAAATTCAGAAAATTCTGGATGACAAGGAAAGACTGCAGTGGTTTGCCAGCAAATATGCCAATGCAAAAGATATTTTCTTTATCGGACGGGGAATCGACTATGCCATCAGTCTGGAAGGCAGTCTGAAGATGAAAGAAATCAGCTATATTCATTCGGAAGCGTATGCAGCAGGTGAATTGAAACATGGAACGATCAGTCTCATCGAAGATGGAATTCTGGTTGTAGGTGTGATGACACAGAAAGATCTTTTTGAGAAGACTCTGAGTAATATGGTAGAAGTGAAAAGCCGTGGAGCTTATCTGATGGGACTTACATGTTACGGCAACTATAGTATTGAGGATACGGCTGATTTTTCTGTATACGTACCAAAGACCGAAAAATATTTTACTACAAGTCTGGCGATTATCCCGCTGCAGCTGCTGGGATATTATGTCAGTGTGGCTAAGGGTCTGGACGTGGATAAACCGAGAAATCTTGCCAAATCCGTCACAGTAGAGTAAAGTTACAACGAGGTTTCCCATGTGGAAAAATGTGAGAAAAAAATTTATTGGAGATAAGTCATTTTATAAAATGGTACTGATGATCGCAGTGCCGATTATGATACAGAATGGCATAACAAATTTTGTAAGCCTTCTGGATAATATTATGGTAGGGCAGATTGGAACCGAGCAGATGTCCGGCGTAGCCATCGTCAATCAGCTGATGTTTGTATACAATCTTTGTATTTTCGGCGGTCTGTCCGGTGCAGGAATTTTCACTGCACAGTATTTTGGCCAGAAAGATGAGGAAGGTGTTCGACATACCTTTCGCTATAAAATCTGGATGGCAGTGATTTTGACGATTCTTGCTGTTGTGGTCTTTGTTGTGGGCGGAGAAAGCCTGATCAGCAATTATCTCAATGGCAGCAGTGACGGCGGTGATCTTGCAGCAGCACTTCATTATGGAAAACAGTACCTGTGGGTAGCTCTGGCAGGTCTGCCGGCATTTATGATGGTTCAGGTATATGCCAGTACCCTTCGCGAGTGCGGTGAGACACTGGTGCCCATGAAAGCCGGAATTACGGCGGTGCTTGTCAACCTTGTATTAAATTACCTGTTGATTTACGGCAAATTTGGCCTGCCGGCACTGGGAGTTGTGGGTGCCGGTCTGGCAACGGTTATTTCCCGATATGTGGAAATGGCGATCGTGCTGACCTGGACACACAGACATAAGGACAGAAATCCGTATATTGTGGGACTGTACCGAACTTTGAAGGTGCCGGGATATCTGGTAACACGTTTTATCATAAAAGGTGCGCCATTGCTGGTCAACGAAACCTTGTGGGCGGCAGCACAGGCGTCCCTGATGCAGTGCTATTCCGTTCGCGGGCTGAGTGTGGTGGCTGCCTTCAATATTGGCAGTACCATTGCAAACCTGTTCAATGTGGTATTCATTGCGCTGGGTGATTCGGTGGCTATTGTCGTAGGGCAGCAGCTGGGTGCCGGTCGGATGGAAGAAGCACGGGATACAGACAATAAGATGATCGCATTCTCTGTCATGTGCTGTACCGGTGTGGCACTGGTCATGCTTTTGATCGCACCACTGTTCCCACAGCTGTATAATACAGATCCGGGAACCAGGCAGCTGGCGGCTTACCTGATCATGGCCCAGGCCATATTCATGCCGCAGAATGCATTCTTACATGCGGCATACTTTACCCTCCGTTCCGGCGGGAAAACACTGGTCACCTTCCTGTTCGATAGTGTATTCGTCTGGTGTGTCAGCGTGCCCATCGCTTTCGTACTCAGCCGATATACTACCATGTTTGTAGTATTCATATTCGCCTGCGTACAGATCGGTGACTGGCTGAAATGTATTATCGGGTTTGTACTGGTGAAAAAAGGAGTCTGGATGCAGAACATCGTGGTATAAACTATTTTCAGGCATATATTTTGGAAGTTTCCGTCCACATCCAAAATAAAATACTTGCAATCGTGTCTGTTTTGTAGTATAATCATCCACGGTGTAAATAAAGAGATGGTCCTCTGTTACAATTGTATTAAGAACATCCGAAGAATAAAGGAGATTTAACGATGAACGAAATTATTAAAAACATCGAAGCTGCTCAGCTGAAAGCAGAAGTACCGGCATTTAATGTTGGTGATACCGTAAGAGTTTATGGTAAAATTAAAGAAGGTAACCGCGAAAGAATTCAGGTTTTCGAAGGTGTTGTTCTGAAGAAACAGGGTGGAAGCTGCCGTGAAACTTTCACAGTAAGAAAGAATTCCAACGGAATCGGCGTTGAGAAAACATGGCCGCTGCATTCTCCGAACATCGAAAAGGTAGAAGTGATCAGACACGGTAAAGTAAGACGTGCAAAACTGAACTACCTGAGAAGCCGCGTTGGTAAAGCTGCCAAAGTTAAAGAGCTGGTAAAATAAAGAGATAGCTAAGCCAATAGTCCCCGGGGAAAATGAAAAAATCCCCGGGGATTTTTCGTGAAAATGAGGAAACGGATCATGGGAATTTTTAAAGCAAGATATGTAAGGGATTATGTTGCGGCTACAAAATTCAAATCCATCCTTATATGGATCATTGAAATCATTGCAGTGATCAGCCTGGGTATCGTGCTTGCAGTTGGTTTCGGAAAATCTACCGTGATGCAGGAAGGGTCGATGGATCCGACACTTGCAGCGGGAGACACCCTGCTGATTAATCGTGCAGTGTATAAGTTTTCATCGCCGAAGAGGGGAGATGTTGTGGCTTTCAAAATCAGTAATGATAAGAATGCCAGTACACATATTAAGAGAATCATCGGACTTCCGGGCGAGACGATTCAGATTAAAAACGGACAGATCCTGATAGACGGGGAGACCTATCAGGAAAAATCAAGTTTGCCGGCCATACAGAATCCAGGTATGGCTGAGACCGAAATCACATTGAAAAGCGGTGAGTATTTTGTACTTGGTGATAACCGCAATAACAGTGTTGACAGCCGGTTCGTGGAAATGGGAAAGATTAAGAAGAAAAATATTATAGGGAAATTGTGGCTTGTGGTTTCCCCGTGGGAAAAATTTGGAAGGATTAAATAAGGTGAATTCATGATAGTGCAGTGGTATCCCGGTCATATGACCAAGGCCAAACGGCAGATGCAGGAAGATATTAAATTGATTGATCTGATTATCGAGCTGGTTGACGCAAGAATCCCGCTGAGCAGCCGAAATCCGGATATTGATGAGCTTGGGAAAAATAAATCCCGGCTGGTTCTGCTGAATAAAGCGGATCTGGCAGACGAGAAATGGAATGAAAAATGGACACAGTATTTTCAGGAAAAAGGTTTTTATGTGTTGAAGGTTAATTCCAAATCAGGTGCAGGCCTGAAATTAATTCAGGGCATTATTCAGGAAGCATGTAAGGAGAAAATAGAGCGGGATCGGAGACGAGGTATTAAAAATCGTCCCATCCGTGCCATGGTAGTGGGAATCCCCAATGTGGGAAAATCAACATTTATCAACTCCTACGCCGGAAAGGCCTGTGCGAAGACCGGCAATAAGCCGGGTGTGACTAAGGGAAAACAGTGGATTCGTCTGAATAAGAATCTGGAACTTTTAGATACACCGGGAATTCTCTGGCCGAAGTTTGAGGACCAGGAAGTGGGCAAACGTCTTGCTTATATCGGTTCCATTAAAGATGAAATTCTGAATCTGGAGGAACTTTCTCTGGAACTGCTGGATTTCCTCAGAAATAATTATCCGGGTATCCTGAATCAGCGATTTGGTATATCAGAGGAAGGTACACCACTCTCCATGCTGGAGGGGATTGCCGATGCCCGCAAATGCCTGATCCGGGGCAGTGAATGGGATTACGCGAAAGCGTCCGGCATTTTGATGGATGAATTCAGAAGCGGAAAGCTGGGAAGAATAACGTTGGAATATCCGGAGGGATTGGAAGATAATCATGAAGACAATCAGTGAGATTAAAAAAGAACTGGAGCAGGCCGGAACTGCCCAACGGGAAGGTTTACTGGAAGAGTACAGAAAAGATTCCCGCAGCGGTGTGGCTGTTCTGATCCGGAAATACGAGAAAGAAAAAGAAAAGCTTCTGAAAGAACGGGAGCGGATTGAACAGATGAAAGTATATGAGAAAAAATACGATCATCTGGGATATGTCTGTGGAATTGACGAGGCCGGCCGCGGTCCTCTGGCGGGTCCGGTGGTTGCCGGAGCAGTTATTTTGCCGAAAGACTGCAGTATTCTGTGGCTGAATGATTCCAAAAAACTTTCCGCCGGTAAGCGGGAAGAGTTATACGATGTGATTATGCGGGAAGCCGTAGCGGTGGGTGTCGGCTATGCCAGCCCGGCCCGCATTGATGAAATTAATATTTTACAGGCGACCTATGAGGCTATGCGGGAGGCGGTATCTAAATTGTCGGTTCGCCCGCAGATTCTTCTCAATGATGCGGTGACAATTCCGGCCCTGGAACTTCCCCAGGTGCCGATTATCAAAGGGGATGCCAAAAGTGTTTCCATAGCTGCGGCAAGCATTATTGCCAAGGTGACCAGGGACAGACTGATGGTGGAATACGACAAAATCATGCCGGAATATGGATTTGCCTCCCATAAAGGATATGGAGCCGCAGCTCATATTGAGGCACTGAAAAAATACGGTCCTTCGCCCATACATCGGGCTACGTTTATAAAAAATTTTTTGTAGGGCTGTGGTGAATATTTATGCAGAGTAGAGTGAATAAACGTGCGCTGGGGATGGAGAAGGAACAGGTTGCTGCGGCTTTTCTGGAGCAGCAGGGTTATCAGATCCTTCAGAAGAATTATCGCTGCAAGATTGGGGAAGTAGACTTGATCGCACGCCATGGTGAGTATTTGGTGTTTGTGGAGGTAAAGTACCGGAAGAATGACCGGATCGGAAGCCCGGAGGAGGCGGTTACTCCTGCGAAGCAGAAAAGGATTTCGAAGGTTTGTGTCTGGTATCTGAGAGAAAATCACTTGTCTCTGGATACGCCCTGTCGTTTTGATGTGGTGGCGGTAGGGTCGGAAGAGGTGCGTATTTATCAGAATGCGTTTCCTTATCGAGGCTGAAGGAAAGTTGATAAGAGTGATGAGTGCCCGGAAATGGAAACTGCCTGGGATGGGTGCGAAAAGGAGAATAGCGTATTGGATAACAATTTGGAAATCAAGTGGAAAGAAAACCGGGAAGTACAGCTGAATCACAAAAATGGTGTGACTTATCTGACGTGGCCGGCGCTTACTGAGACCGGCATAGTCCTGCATGGATTTTCCACGCGGCTTGGTGGAGTCAGTCAGGGCGTCTGCAGTACCATGAATCTCAGTTTTTCCCGCGGAGATGATGAAGAGGCTGTTCATGAAAATTATCATCGGATCGCAGATGCAATCGGCTTTCCGGTGGGCAGTATTGTTTGTTCAGATCAGACCCATACTGTCAATGTGCGGCGAGTGGGTAAGGAGGATTGCGGTAAGGGAGTGCTGTGTCCTAAAGATTATACCGATGTGGATGGATTGATTACCAATGAGCAGGGTGTAACACTTGCAACTTTTTATGCTGATTGTGTGCCGTTGTATCTGGTAGATCCGGTTCACCGAGCTATCGGACTGTCACATTCCGGCTGGCGCGGCACAGTGGGAAATATCGGTGGTGTGACTGTAAAACGCATGGCACAGGAATATGGCAGCAGACCGGAGGATATCATCACTGTGATCGGTCCATCTATCTGCCAGGATTGTTATGAAGTCAGTGAAGATGTGGCAGAAGAATTCCGCAAAGCCTACGATAAAAAACTCTGGCCTGTACTTCTTCAGGAAAAACAGGATGGAAAGTACCAGCTGAACCTCTGGGAGGCTTGCAGACAAAACTTCCTGCAGGCGGGGGTTCGGGAAGAAAATATACATATGCCGGGAATCTGCACATGCTGCAATCCGGAATTCTTATTTTCCCATCGGGCTTCTCGTGGGAAGCGGGGAAATTTGGCGGCGTTTTTGGCACTTTAAAAGCTAGGCTGAAAACTAAAAAAACAACCTATTAAGCTTACCCAAAACGGTAAAATGCTAGGCTGAAAATGAAAAAATCAATAAAAGTACCAGAGGGACAGGTTAACAAGCCTGTCCCTCTGGCATTTGTACAATTATTTCTTCTGGTTTTTAGCCAGTAATTTCTTGATTTTTGATGTAGTAGAACGTACCTTCTCCACGGAAACATCGTGATTGAGGGTGTCTATAATACTTGCAATGTATTTGCCCATGGATGCCGGTGCATAGTATTCTCTCTTCAGAAGTTCCGGTGTACGGTAGTTCAGGTCGGTAGTAATGACTTTATGAATGTATCCTTTTTCGTAATATTCATCAAATTTCTTCAGGCCGTCTGTAAACAGACCGAATGTTGTGCAGACGAATACACGGTTGGCGTTGCGTTCTTTCAGCTGTTTGGCAACGTCCAGCATGCTTTCTCCGGATGAAATCATGTCGTCGATAACGATTACATCTTTTCCGGCAACGGAGTCTCCCAGAAATTCGTGGGCCACAATCGGGTTTTTGCCGTTGACGATGGTAGAATAGTCACGGCGTTTGTAGAACATACCCATATCTACTCCCAGAATATTAGAGAAGTAGACAGCTCGTGCCATTGCGCCTTCGTCCGGGCTGATGATCATCAGATGTTCGTTGTTCAGTTTCAGATCCGGAACGGAACGAATCAATGTTTTCAAAAACTGATACGTTGGCATGAAGTTGTCGAAACCGTAAAGCGGAATTGCATTCTGGACACGTGGATCGTGAGCATCAAAGGTGATGATGTTGGATACACCCATGTGTACCAGTTCTTGCAGTGCCAGTGCACAGTCAAGGGATTCTCTTTTGGAACGTTTGTGTTGTCTTCCTTCGTAAAGGAATGGCATGATGACATTGATTCTGTGTGCCTTACCGGTAGCAGCAGCAATGATTCTCTTCAGATCCTGAAAATGATCATCCGGAGACATGTGATTCTCATATCCGTTCATCTTATAAGTAATGCTGTAGTTGGTAATGTCACACATGATAAAAAGGTCTACACCACGAATGGATTCATTAATCGTACCTTTTGCTTCTCCGGTACCGAATCGGGGACATTCGCAGTCAATCAGGAAAGAATCCTCAGAATAACCGGACCAGGAAAATCCATTTTTCTGGTGGGCCGCTAATTCTTTACGGAACTGTACAAGATAATTGTCGACAGTTTTTGCCATTTCTTCGCAGCCCTTCAGAGCTGCAATTTTGATTGGTGCCACAGGAATAGAATTTTCTAATAAATCTAAATTTGCCATGGAAACCTCCGTATAATTACTATTTAACGTAGTCTTAACACATAATAGTTATACCTTAGAAAACCATGTCCGTCAAGGAGAGTGTCGAATAATAGTGAAAAATAACGGATTTTCTATGGATTGTTTTTAAAAAAATACAGAAATTATAAAACCATGGAGCCCTTTACTTGACAATTCCGGGCTTGTTCTATATCATGATGTAGGGGTCAAAAGGTATTTTGACCTGAAAAACATGACCTTTTGACCCTTGTATCATATCAATTTACGCTGAATGGAGTGTATGATAATGAAAGAAACCAGACATGTAATCAAACGTGTTCTGCCGGGAAGTATCGCAGAAGAGCTGGAACTGGAACCGGGCGATGAACTGTTGTCTGTGAATGGGCAGCAGATTGAAGATGTGTTTGATTATCACTATCTGATCAATGATGAATATCTTGAGATTCTGATTCGAAAACCGGATCAGGAAGAATGGGAACTGGAGATAGAAAAGGATTTCGAGGAAGATCTGGGGATTGAGTTTGACAGCAGCCTGATGGATGAATATCGTTCCTGCAGGAACAAATGTATTTTCTGCTTTATTGACCAGATGCCGAAGGGGATGAGAGATACTCTCTATTTTAAGGATGATGATTCCCGACTGTCTTTTTTGCAGGGAAATTATGTGACTCTCACGAATATGAGCGATCATGATATTGACAGAATTATCCGGTATCATCTTTCTCCCATTAATATTTCTTTTCAGACCACGAATCCCGAACTGCGCTGCCGGATGTTGAACAACCGGTTTGCGGGCGATATTTTCCCGAAGGTGCAGCGGCTCTACGAGGCCGGTATTGAGATGAACGGTCAGATTGTATTATGCAAAGGAATCAATGATGGAGAAGAACTGGAGCGGAGTATCCGGGATCTGAGCAAATATTTGCCGCATCTGCGCAGCGTTTCGATTGTACCCGTGGGTCTCAGCAGATACCGTGAGGATCTGTACCCACTGGAACCATTTACAAAAGAAGATGCACAGAAAGTGCTGGATACGGTTAAAAAGTGGCAGGATCAATTATACCCGCAGTACGGTCTGCATTTTATCCATTGTAGTGATGAATGGTATATTCTGGCACAGCAGCCGATTCCCCGGGAAGAGGAGTATGATGGTTATCTTCAGCTGGAAAATGGCGTGGGGATGGTACGCCTGCTGGAAAGTGAAGTGCTGGAAGAACTGAGTAACAGAAAACCGGATGACAGAAAACGCAGGATTTCCATTGCCACAGGTAAACTGGCAGCACCATTTATCCGGGAGAATATTTCTCATATACAAAAGTTATATCCGGGGATTGAAGTAAATGTCTATTCGATCCGCAATGATTTTTTTGGCGAGATGATTACCGTATCCGGTCTGGTGACAGGGCAGGATCTGAAGAAGCAGCTGGCGGGAAGGGAACTGGGAGAATGCCTTTTGATCCCCTGCAATATGCTGCGGGCAGGAGAAAATGTTTTTCTGGATGATGTGACTGTGGAAGAATTGGAAGCAGCACTGGGAGTTCCTGTTGAGGTCGTTGACGAAGACGGTGCTTCGCTGGTGCGTGCAGTCACAGAGAAAGAGAAAACTATGAACCATAAAAGGAGACAAATATATGAGCAAACCGATTGTTGCAATTGTGGGCCGTCCGAATGTAGGTAAATCTACATTATTTAACGTGCTTGCGGGAGATAATATTTCCATCGTAAAAGATACGCCGGGTGTGACAAGGGACCGTATTTATGCGGATGCTTCCTGGCTGGATTATAATTTTACACTGATTGATACCGGTGGTATCGAACCGGACAGTAAGGATGTGATTCTGTCTCAGATGCGTGATCAGGCACAGATTGCCATTGATACGGCAGATGTGATTATTTTTATCACAGATGTGCGGCAGGGTCTGGTAGATGCGGATTCCAAAGTGGCAGATATGCTGAGAAGAAGCGGCAAACCGGTGCTTCTGGTGGTCAACAAAGTTGACAGCTTTGAAAAATTCATGCCGGATGTTTATGAATTCTATAATCTGGGTATCGGTGACCCTATTCCTGTTTCTGCTTCCGGAAAATTAGGAATCGGAGACATGCTGGAAGAAATCATAAAGCATTTTCCGGAAGATAATGAGGAAGAAGAAGAAAGTGACATTCCTCACATCGCCATTGTGGGAAAACCTAATGTGGGAAAATCTTCCATTGTCAATAAACTGCTGGGTCAGAACCGCGTGATCGTATCCAATGTGGCAGGAACCACGAGAGATGCCATCGACACCAAGATTCTCTGGAATGACAGGGAATATATTTTCATTGATACGGCCGGACTTCGCAGAAAGAATAAGATTAAAGAAGAACTGGAGCGTTACAGTATTATCCGGACGGTTACTGCCGTTGAACGTGCAGACGTGGTGGTTGTGGTAATTGATGCGGTGGAAGGTGTGACGGAACAGGATGCCAAGATTGCCGGAATCGCTCACGAGCGCGGAAAAGGCGTGATCATTGCAGTCAATAAATGGGATGCCATTGAAAAAGATGATAAAACCATCTACAAATTTACCAATAAAGTGAGAGAAGTTCTCTCCTACATGCCGTATGCGGAGATTCTGTTTATTTCCGCACAGACCGGTCAGCGTCTGCCGAAGTTGTTTGATACCATCGATATGGTTCTGGAGAATCAGACCATGCGTATCCAGACAGGAGTGCTGAATGAAATTCTGACAGAGGCGATCGCACTTCAGCAGCCGCCGTCAGATAAGGGAAAACGTCTGAAGATTTTCTATATGACGCAGGTATCGGTAAAACCGCCTACCTTTGTAATTTTTGTCAATGATAAAGAACTGATGCATTTCTCCTACACCAGATATCTGGAAAATAAAGTCCGGGAAGCTTTTGGTTTTAGGGGAACGTCACTGAAGTTTATTATCCGGGAACGGAATGGGGAGAAATAGGGAGTAATTGAGATGGAACGAGTGATTTGTTTGTTGATTGGCTATGTTTGCGGGCTTTTTCAGACTTCATATATTTATGGAAAAGCCCATGGAATTGATATCCGTGAGCATGGAAGCGGAAATGCGGGAACCACGAATGCGCTTCGGACGCTGGGAGCAAAAGCGGGCGCACTTACCTTTCTGGGAGACTGCTTCAAATGCGTGCTGGCAGTGGTGATCGTTCGCCTGATTTTTGGCGGAACTCATCCGGATACCATTCGCTTACTGGGATTGTATGCATCGGCGGGAGCAATTCTCGGACATAATTTTCCTTTTTATCTGAAGTTTAAAGGAGGAAAAGGAATAGCCTGTACAGCGGGCCTGCTTCTTTCTTTCGATTGGAGGCTGACACTGGCGGCACTTGTGGTATTTTTAATTGCATTTTTTACCACTCATTATGTATCACTGGGTTCATTGCTGGTATATGTGGTATTTCTGCTGGGACTGGTCTTAATGGGACAGACCGGACAGTTTGCCATGGAGGCTGCCCATATCCACGAGATGTATCTGGTGGCAGCTTTGCTGGCACTACTTGCGTTTTATAAACATCGTGCCAATATTGTCCGACTGCTTCATGGAAATGAGAACAAAACATATTTAAAGAAAAAATAGGAGGACCAGATGAAAAATATAGGTGTAATCGGAGCCGGAAGCTGGGGAACTGCCCTTGCATGGCTCCTGGAGAACAATGGGCACCATGTTACGATGTGGTCATATCGGGAAGATGAGGCACTTGCCCTTCAGACAGACCGGGAAAATCGTTCGAAACTTCCCGGTGTAAAATTGCAGGATGATCTGCTGATCACCACAGACCTTCAGGCTGCTGTGGATGGGAAGGATATTCTGGTACTGGCCGTTCCTTCTCCGGCAATCAGAAGCACGGCAGGTAAAATGAGTCCTTTTATCCGTGAAAATCAGGTGATCGTCAATGTGGCAAAAGGTGTGGAAGCTGAGACACTTCTTACCATGAGCCAGATTATTGAACAGCAGATTCCGGGTGTGGATGTGGCAGTTCTTTCCGGACCCAGTCACGCAGAAGAAGTGGGAAGAGGTCTTCCCACCACCTGCGTGATCGGTGCACGAAAAAAGGAAACAGCGGAATATCTTCAGGAAGTATTCATGAGTCCCGTCTTCCGGGTATATACCAGCCCGGATATTCTCGGAATCGAACTGGGTGCTGCGTTGAAAAATGTAATTGCACTGGCCGCCGGTGTGGCTGATGGTATGGGATACGGAGATAATACAAAGGCGGCCTTGATAACGCGGGGAATCGCTGAAATAAGCCGTCTGGGTATCGCAATGGGTGCCCGTGCGGAAACATTCTTCGGGCTTTCCGGAATCGGTGATCTGATCGTTACCTGTGCCAGCGTGCACAGCAGAAACAGAAAAGCCGGTTATCTGATGGGAAAAGGATATACGATGCAGGAAGCCATGGATGAAGTAAAGATGGTTGTGGAAGGCGTACATTCTGCAAAAGCGGCATTATCCCTTTCGAAAAAGTACCATGTGGAAATGCCGATTGTGACAGAAATTAATCAAGTACTCTTTGAAAATAAAAAAGCATCCGATGCTGTCAATGAACTGATGCTCAGGATGAAAAAAGATGAGATAGGTGAGGAGCTTTGGGAAAAATAAAATAAAGGTTTAAAATTGCCCCGGGGAAAATGTAAAAATCCCCGGGGCAATTTTTAAAGCTTATTTCATATCATCCGGAACGCCGGAGCTTTGGAATTGTTCATCCATGGCATCGATGGTCTTCATGTCGATTTCAGTCAGTTCAAAATCGAATATATCGGCGTTGGAACGGATACGTTCCGGATGAACAGACTTGGGAATAACGGATATTCCTTTCTGTATCATCCAGCGCAGACCTACCTGAACAGCTGTTTTTCCATATTTCTCTCCGATCCGGATCAGAACATCCCGTTGGCTGTAAGCACCTCTGGCCAGCGGCGCATAGGCCTGTACAGCGATATTATGCTGCTGACAGTAGCAGGCCAGTTCAGAACGGTTCCAGAGAGGGTGGTATTCAATCTGGTTGACCGCAGGAACTATTCCTGATATTTCGAAAAGCTCCTGAAGGTGATGAATCTCGAAGTTGCTGACACCGATAGCTTTTGCTCTGCCGGACTGATAAATCTTCTCCAGACTGCGCCATGTATCCAGGTAACATCCGGGAACCGGCCAGTGAACCAGATAAAGATCCACATAGTCCAGCTGAAGACGTTCAAGACTCCGCTCAAAAGCCCCATCAACATTTCCGATGCGCTGTGCAGTGTTCCATACTTTCGTGGTGATGAAAAGTTCACTTCGGGGAATGGATGAAGATTTGATGGCTCTTCCGACCCCGTCTTCATTTTTATAGACGGAAGCTGTGTCAATCATGCGATAGCCGGCTTCCAGTGCATGAGAAATGGCTGTTTCCACTTCATTGGGACCGGTAGCTTTGTAGACACCCAGACCAAGCATCGGCATTTTATCCTGTGTATTTAAAGTTAAAGATGGGATAACCGTCATAGGTGGAAAACCTCCTTATGTATAATTGCTAATCATGGTAACGACTTTTGACATCCATATCGAAATGTCTGCATTAGTATATCACAAAAATATGAATGAAATAAGTAAAAAAATATTAAATATGTTTGACAGAATGAATAAAAAATAGTATGTTAAAATAATGTCAAGAATACCTGGGAAAATACTTCCCTTTGGCATATTTCACAATTTTAGCTGAGGGCAATGGAAGAAAGTAGATTATTTTTCTGGCAAAATTTGCTGATTCTATTGAATCTCTTGCTTAAATGGTTTATAATAAACAATAATTGACAAAAGATTGTCATGTCCTCTTGAGGTTAAGAAAGGAGTTGATAGAAGATGCATTTGATTAAGGATGAAAACGGTAATGTGATGCCGCATAATCATGGCGATGAACATACTCACGAGCATACACATCACGGTCACGATCATTCAGTGACACATTCGCATGAGCATAGCCACAGCGAAGGTCATGATCATGAACATACACATACTCATGATCACGGATGCAGTCACAGTCATGAATGTGGTTCAGGATGCAAAGATACCGGAGCATGCAAGAATGAAACAGTTGCACTGCTTTCTTATATGCTGGATCATAATGAACATCATGCGGCAGAACTGGATCAGATGGCTGAAAATCTTCAGAAACTTGGCATGGATTCTGCAGCAAAGCAGATTAAAGACGCCGTATCTGATTTTCAGAAAGGCAATCTCCGTTTGAGTCTGGCATTGACAACAGTGAAAGAACAGTTGAAGGAGGCTTAGATTATGTGCCTGGCTACAGTATATAAAGACAGCGATGATACCGTCATCTGCCGAAATGTCAGCAAACTCACAGTGGAAGAGGACACTGTGATTATCCGTGACATTATGGGGGATGAAACAGTGGTAAAAGGCAGGATACTTATGGTGGATCTGGCTAACAGTATCGTGAAGCTTATCTGTGACTGATACGTTTTTGTTCTGCAGGGGTTAGAACAAAACAGATATTTTTATTTAAGGAGGTGCCTCCAATGGCGCATGTAATTGCAGTTGCCGGTAAAGGCGGGGTTGGTAAGACAACATTGTGCGGTCTTTTGATTCAATATCTTTGTGAACAGAACAAAGGTCCAATCCTTGCGGTGGATGCTGATGCAAACTCCAATCTGAATGAAGTGCTTGGTGTGGAAGTAGAAGCTACACTGGGAGATGTCAGAGAGGAGATCGCACGGGCTGAGATGTCTAAAGATAATCCCATACCGCCGGGGATGAGTAAGGCGGATTATGCAGAGATGAAGTTCAGTAACGCAGTGGTGGAGGATGATGATTTTGATCTGCTGGTTATGGGAAGAACACAGGGCAAGGGATGTTATTGTTTTGTGAATGGACTTCTGCAGGCTCAGCTTGCAAAACTGCAGAATTCTTATCCGTATATGGTTGTGGATAATGAAGCGGGTATGGAGCATATCAGCCGCGGGGTACTGCCCAGTATGCAGACCGCGATTCTTGTCAGCGACTGTTCCAGAAGAGGAATTCAGGCAGTCGGAAGAATTGCCCGACTCATCGAAGAGTGTGATCTGCATCCGCAGCAGATTGGCCTGATTGTGAACCGTGCACCGAATGGAGTGTTAAATGAAGGAACAAAAGAAGAAATCGAGATTCAGGGATTGAATCTTCTTGGTGTTGTTCCTCAGGACGAGCTGGTATATGAATACGACTGTGAAGGAAGACCAACCATTGAACTTCCCCAGGATTCTCCGGTTCGTGCAGCGTTAAAAGAAATCGTTGCAAAATTGAACCTGTAAGGTTCTAAAATAAGTTAAACTTTAAGGAGGTTTAAAATGAGTGAATTCAAATTAACTACCGTGGAAGAAATGGAAGCGGCTACAGCCAGACTTCTTGAAACGGGAGCGAAAGTGGGAGCTGATGCGTGGCAGCTCAGAGTAAAAAACCAGACTCCTCATTGTAAGTTTGGTGAGCAGGGTATCTGCTGCCGTATCTGTGCTATGGGACCATGTCGTATTACACCGAAGGCTCCGAGAGGAATCTGTGGATGTGACGCACACGGTATCGTAGGACGTAACTATCTGAAGTTTACAGCAGGCGGTGCTGCTACTCACTCCGATCACGGACGTGAAATCTGCCATACTCTGTATTGCTCAGCAGCAGACGGCAACTACAAAGTAAAAGATCCTGACAAACTGATCCGCATCGCAAAAGAGTGGGGAGTAGAGACCGAAGGAAAAGATATCTATGATCTGGCTCATGAGATGGCTGAAATCGGTCTGATGGAATACGGAAAACCATTTGGTATCCAGAGATTCCTGGACAGAATGCCGGCATCACAGAAACAGAGACTGATTGATAATGAAATCGCACCGCGTGCTATCGACCGTGAAGTGTCTTCTTCCATGCATATGACTCATATGGGATGTTCTTCCAAACCGGAAGCACTGGTAAAACAGTCCCTGCGCTGCGGTCTCGCTGATGGATGGGGCGGTTCCATGATGGGAACAGAGTTCTCTGACGTACTGTTCGGAACTCCGAAGCCAATCGATACAGAAGCAAACCTTGGTGTTATGAATGTTGACAACGTAAATATCGTTGTTCATGGTCATGATCCGAGCCTTTCCGAGATGATCTGCGAATATGCTGATGATCCGGAAATGATCGCATATGCAAAAGAAATGGGAGCAAAAGGAATCACCGTATCCGGTGTTTGCTGTACATCCAACGAAGTAGCTATGCGCCGCGGTGTTCCGATGGCAGGTAACTTCCTGCAGCAGGAAAACGTAGTACTGACCGGAGCATGTGAAGCAATCGTAGTAGACGTTCAATGTATTTTCCCGGCGTTGGGACCTCTGAGCAAATGTTTCCACACCAAATTTATCACAACTTCTCCGATCGCTCAGATGCCGGATTCTGAATTTATCCGCTTCAGTGCTGAGACAGCAGGAGAAAATGCAAAAGCAATCGTTAAGATGGCGATTGAAAACTTCAAGAACAGAAAGCCTGAACTGGTACATATTCCGGATCTCAAACAGAAAGCGACTGTTGGTTATTCTGTAGAAGCAATCGTGAAAGTTCTGGATGGCGTTACCAATACACAGGTTGATGTGACAGGAACAACCAAACCATTGCTGGAATGTGTAACTTCCGGTGTTATTCGTGGTGCTGTAGCTATGGTTGGATGTAACAATCCGAAGATTCGTCCTGACTATGCACATATCGAACTGATGAAGAAACTGATTGCTAACGATATTATCGTTATTGCTTCCGGATGTGCCGCACAGGCTGCAGCTAAAGCAGGTCTTATGGATAAGGCGGCAAAGGATATCTGCGGAGCAGGTCTGAAACGTGTATGTGAACTGGCTGATATCCCGCCGGTACTGCACATGGGTTCCTGTGTTGATATTTCCCGTATGATGATTCTGGCCGCTGAACTTTCTAAAGATTCCGGTCTGGAAATCAACCAGCTTCCAGTTGTAGGATGTGCACCTGAATGGATGTCTGAAAAGGCAGTTTCCATCGGAAACTATGTAATTGGTACCGGTATCGATACCTTCCTGGGTGTTGATCCTTACGTAGGCGGTTCTGATCAGATGCAGGCGCTGCTGACTGAGGGAACAAGAAAATGGACAGGCGCAGCATTTACAGTTGAGACCGACATTGAAAAATTAGTAGATCTGATGATTGAAAGAATCGAAGAGAAGAGAGCTGCTCTGGGAATCTAATCTGGATTTCCGGAGAGTCTCCGGCGATTGATAAATAGGTAAACTAAAATAAAGGTGGATGAAAGAGTATGAAGATTGCAGTTACCGGTAAAGGCGGTGTGGGAAAGACAACATTTGCCGCAACGCTTGCCAGACTTTATGCGGAAGAAGGAAGGCACGTACTGGCCGCAGATGTGGATCCGGATGCCAATCTGGGTCTGGCACTGGGATTTTCCGAGGAAGAACTGGACAGCATCGTGCCCATCAGCAAGATGCGAAAACTGGTAGAGGAGAGAACAGGCGCAGGACCGGATAATCAGTATTATCGTATCAATCCCAAAGTAGACGATATCCCGGATGCATACGGCAAAGTCTGCAATGGAGTGAAACTTCTGGTTCTTGGTACGGTTGAGACGGGTGGAGCCGGATGCGTATGTCCCGAACATGTAATGCTTCGGAGAATCATCAACAATCTGGTTCTTCACAGAGGCGATGTGGTTGTACTTGATATGGAAGCGGGGCTGGAACATATGGGCCGTGGAACAACGGAAGGTATGGATCAGTTTATCGTGGTCATTGAGCCAGGATCCAGAAGCATCCAGACTTATAAGAATGTAAAACGTCTTGCAAAAGATCTGGGTGTAAAGCAGGTACATGTGGTTGCCAATAAAGTGCGGGATGAGAAAGATGAAGAGTTTGTCAAAGCTCATATTCCGGCAGAAGATCTGCTGGGATTCATCCATTACAATACGGAAATCATGGATGCGGATCGTCAGGGATGTTCCCCGTATGATTATAGTAAATCCGCAGTTGAAGAAATTCGTAAAATAAAAGCAATCATCGACAGAATTGATGATGGCGGTAAATAGGAGGAAAGAACATTGACATTATTTGAAAGAGTATTCAATGGAAATGACGCAGTATATGGTCTGACTGTTCAGGCTGTTGATGCAGCAATTGCTCAGTACGGCGAAGAGAAAGCTATCAGCTTTCCGGATACAGCATATTGCCTGCCTTGTTACTACGCAGTAACAGGTGTTAAAGTTACAAATCTGAAAGAACTGAAAGAAGCTGTTGGCGTAGTAAAAACTCTGATGACAAGAGCACCGAGACTGAATGATGCATTTATGTCTGGTGTTGCTACAGCTCTTTGTGCAGAATTTATCGAAGCACTGAAATACATTGACGGCGCAAAACCATACGATGCACCTCTGTACGGACATCTGGGTGATGCAGTGATCCGTGAACTTGGTGTACCGCTGGTAACAGGAGATATTCCTGGTGTAGCAGTTATCCTGGGTTCCGCTCCTTCCGTAGAAGAAGGTGTTGCACTGGTTAAATCCTACCAGGCACAGGGTATTCTGGTAACTCTGGTTGGCGGTATCTGCGATCAGGTTGCTGAAGCTGGTATGAATACCGGAGCTAACGTACGTGTTATCCCTCTGGGCAAAGATGTTACATCTGTAATCCATGTAGTATCTGTAGCTCTGAGAGCAGCTCTGATCTTCGGTAACATCAAACCGGGTGATGCAGCAGCTCTGATGGAATATACATTCAAACGTGTACCTGCTTTCGTAAATGCATTTGCACCTCTGGATGATGTGATCGTTGCATGCGGTGCAGGTGCTATTGCCCTTGGTTTCCCGGTAATTACCAACGAAACCGAGAATATCTTCCGTGTACCGAAGAGCCTGATCGTTCAGGAAGATGTAAGCAAATTCAATGCTACATCTCTGGAAGCACGTGATATCAAGATTAAGATTACAAAAATTGACATTCCTGTAGCATTCGCTTCTGCATTTGAAGGCGAAATTATCCGTCGTAAAGAAATGCAGGTTGAATTTGATGGTTCCCGTGTTGACTGTGCAGAACTTGTGCAGACAAGAGAGATGAGTGAGATCGAAGATCACAAGATCACCATCGTTGGACCGGATGTCGATGAGATGGAACTGGGAAGCAAGAACAGCATCGCATACGTTGTAGAAGTTGCCGGCAAAGCTATGCAGCCTGACTTCGAACCGGTTATCGAGCGTAAGTTCCACAACTATATCAACTGTATCGAAGGTGTATACCACACCGGACAGAGAGATATGCAGCGTATCCGTATCGGTATCCCGGCATACAATGCAGGATTCCGTCTGAAACATATCGGAGAAGTTCTGTATGCTTCTGTTAAGAATGAATTCGAAGCAGTTGTAGACAAATGTCAGGTAACAATCTATACAGATCCTGCTGAGTGTACCAGAATCCGTCACGAAGTAGCTATTCCTACTTTCAACAAACGTGATGACCGTCTGAGAACTCTGACAGATGAGTCTGTAGATGTATACTATAGCTGTATCCTGTGCCAGGCATTCTCCCCGAGCCACGTATGTGTAGTTACACCGGAACGTCTGGGACTTTGCGGTGCCGTTTCATGGCTGGATGCAAAAGCTACCAACGAGCTGGATCCGAACGGACCTTGCCAGGTGATCACAAAAGAACGTCCGATAGATGAAAGAATCGGTGAATATGAAGACGTTAACGAAGCAGTTCGTAAGTTCTCCCAGGGTGCTCTGGAAGATGTATCCCTGTACTCCATCATGGAAAAACCGATGACATCCTGCGGATGTTTCGAGTGTATCTGTGGTATTGAGCCGTTCTCCAATGGTGTATGTATCGCTAACCGTGAGTATGCAGGTATGACTCCTCTGGGAATGACCTTCCCGGAACTGGCTTCCATGACAGGTGGTGGAGTTCAGACTCCTGGATTCATGGGACATGGAAAACACTTCATCGCTTCCAAGAAGTTCATGAAAGCAGAAGGCGGTATCGAGCGTATCGTATGGATGCCGAAAGAACTGAAAGAGGTTGTTGCTGAAAGACTGAATGAAACAGCAAAAGAACTGTACGGAATCGAGAACTTCACTGATATGATCGGTGATGAGACAATCGCAACAGATCCTGAAACACTGGTAGAATTCCTGACAGAAAAAGGACATCCTGCACTGGGAATGGATCCAATGATGTAATGATACCAGGAGCACAGAGTGCGGAGAAATCCGTGTATCATGATTAAATATAGTATTTCTGGCCGGGCAGTGCATGCGCCATACCATAAGATGTCCGGCCATAATAAATAAAAGGAGGCTAATGAGATGCCGTTTAATCGTAAACCACAGAAGTTTAATGCATCTATCAAAGAAGTAACCATCGGATGCGGTGAAAATGCAGTCACATTAGGAGGAGAAAATGTATTTCCATTCTACACATTTGATGGAGATATGAAAAATGCACCAAAAGTTGGTGTGGAAATCTCTGATATGGGTATTCCGGAAGTAGCAGGTCTGAAAGCGTACTACGAAGGATGCACCACAATGGGTGAAATTGCTAAGAAAGCATCTGAGATGGAAGGTGCTGACTTTGTTTGCCTGCGTTTGGAAGGCGGAGATCCGAACGGAGCAAACAAATCTGTTGAAGAACTGGTAGCAATTGTAAAAGAGGTTGCAGATGCTATCGATGTGCCTCTGGCAGTTGAAGGAAGCAAGAATGTTGAAAAAGATTCTGAACTTCTGACAAAAGTTGCAGAAGCTCTGCAGGGTAAAAATGCTCTGATTCTTTCTGCAAGAGAAGAAAACTACAAAGCAGTTGGCGCAGCAGCTGGTCTGGCATATGGTCAGAAAGTTGGCGCTGAGTCTGCTGTAGATATTAACCTGGCAAAACAGCTGAACGTAGTTACCACACAGTTGGGCGTAAAAGCAGAAAACATCGTTATGAACGTTGGTACTGCTGCTGCAGGTTATGGTTATGAGTACGTAGTTTCTACTATGGACCGTATCAAAGCTGCTGCTCTGTCTCAGGGTGATGCTATGCTTCAGATGCCTATCGTTACACCTGTATCTTCCGAAACATGGGGCGTAAAAGAGTCCATGGCTTCTGAAGAAGATATGCCGGAATGGGGACCGGTAGAAGAACGTGGTATTTCTATGGAAATCATGACAGCTTCTGCTGACCTGGCATGCGGTTCTGATGCCGTTATCCTGATGCATCCTCAGTCTGTAGCAACAATTTCTAAGATGATCAAAGAATTAATGTAAGTGTAAGCGATAGAACAGGAGGATAAGAATTATGGCATTATCAGGTATTCAGATTTTTAAAATGTTACCAAAGAAAAACTGTAAAGAATGTGGATGCCCTACTTGTATGGCATTCTCTATGAAAGTAGCTCAGGGCGCTATGAAGATCGAACAGTGTCCTCACGTATCCAGCGAAGCTATGGAAGCTCTGTCTGAAGCTACTGCACCGCCAATGAAGACCATCAAAGTCGGAACAGGCGAAGGAGAATATACTCTGGGTGGAGAAACTGTTCTTTACAGACATGAGAAAACATACGTTAACAGAACAAGATATGCAGTTTCTCTGTGCAGCTGCATGGATGACGCTGAAGTAGATGCTAAGATCGCAGCTATTCCGGCTGTCGACTATGAGCGTATCGGTGAAAGAATGCATGTAGAAATGGTATATGTTAACTACGCAGCAGATGCTGGCGCTGACAAATACCTTGAAATCGTTAAGAAAGCAGCAGCTACCGGAAAAACTCTGGTACTGGGATGCGATGATGTTGAAGTTGCAAAAGCAGCTCTGGAAATCTGCAAAGACGGCAAACCGGTTCTGAACGGAGCAAATGCTTCCAACTACGAAGCTATGAATGCTCTGGCTAAAGAAGCAGGCGTTGTTCTGGGTGTTGGCGGAGCAAATCTGGATGAAATCTATGATACTGTTGCAGCAATCGAAAAAGCAGGAAACAAAAACCTGGTTATCGATGCAACAGGCGCTACCATCAAAGAAACCTATGCAAACGCTGTTCAGATTCGTCGTGCAGCTCTGAAAGATCAGGATAGAACATTCGGATATCCAAGTATCGTAAATGTTGCCAAACTGGCTCTTCATGACAAATATATGCAGGAAGCTCTGGTTTCTCTGTTCACAATGAAATACGGCTCCATCGTAGTTCTGGAAAACATGGGCTATGCAGAAGCACTGCCTCTGTTCGGACTTCGTCAGAACGTATTTACCGATCCGCAGAAACCAATGAAAGTTGAACCGGGTCTGTATCCGATGAACGGAGCAGATGAAAATTCTGTATGTCTGACAACAGTTGACTTCGCTCTTACATACTTCCTGGTAACAGGCGAACTGGAAAAATCCGGTGTGCCGATCAATCTGATCATCAACGATGCAGGCGGACTTTCCGTACTGACATCCTGGGCAGCTGGTAAATTCTCCGGAAATACCATCTCCAAATTCATCCAGGAAAACATCGAAGGTAAAGTTGCATCCAGAAAACTGATCATTCCAGGTAAAGTTGCCGTTCTGAAGGGCGATCTGGAAGCAAAACTTCCGGGATGGCAGATTATCGTTGCTCCAAACGAAGCTGTACAGCTGGTTAAATTCCTGAAAGATATGAAAGAAGCCGGCGAAATCTAAAAAAGTAAGTAAAAGGAGAAAATACTATGGCTAAATTTGTTACAATTGGTGAAAGAATTCACTGTATTTCCCCAGTAATCCGTCGTGCAATGGATGAGCGTGATCCGGAACCGATTCTGAAACGTGCAAAAGAGCAGCTGGATGCAGGTGCAACATATCTTGACCTGAACATCGGACCGGCTGAAAATGATGGTGAAGACCTGATGAAATGGGCAGTTAAACTGCTTCAGGAAAACTTCGACAACGTTCCTCTGGCACTGGATACAGCCAACAAAAAAGCTATTGAAGCTGGTATTTCCGTATACAACAGAAGCAAAGGAAAACCGATCGTTAACTCCGCAGATGCAGGCGGAAGAATCGAAAACATCGACCTTGCAGCAGCTAACGATGCTATCGTTATCGCACTTTGCTCCGCTGAAGGTATCGCAGCAGACAACGACGAGCGTATGATGCACTGCCAGAACATGCTGGAAAGAGGTATGATGCTGGGTATGGAACCTACTGATCTGTGGTTCGATCCTCTGTTCCTGGTTGTAAAAGGAATGCAGGACAAACAGATGGAAGTACTGGAAGCAATCAAGATGTTCAGCGATATGGGACTGAACTCTACCGGTGGTCTGTCCAACAACTCCAACGGTATGCCGAAAAACATCCGTCCAATCATGGATTCCGCTCTGGTTGCTATGGCTATGATGCAGGGTCTGACATCTGCTATCGTTAACCCATGTGACCTGCGTCTGATGGAAACCATCAAATCCTGTGACGTATTCAAAAACAATACTCTGTATGCAGACTCCTATCTGCAACTGTAATATTGACTGCTACGCAGCCCCGGTGAGTGCTCTTTGGTACTTACCGGGGCTGTTTCTGAAAAATCCCAGACATTTTTTCTTGACAATTCGTTATCACTGTGATAATTTATACCAATAAAGTAAAACTACAAATGGTTAAGAGTACTGGATGCTTACAAAGGGGTGAGTACTGGTGTGTTAAGTATGCGACCCGATATAAGCAGTCATGTTTTGCATGATGTAGTATAGAATAGTTATAGAGGTAGGCGTATGGCTTACCTTTTTGTTTTTACGACGGTCATGCTACATATGGTAATCATTTGCTGTTTTAAACGAGGAAAGAAGAGGAGAGATATTATGATTGAAATAATCACAAAAATCAATGGCATTGTGAATAACTTTGTCTGGGGGCTTCCCATGTTGGTTCTTCTGGTTGGAACCGGTATTCTGATGACGCTGCTCACAAAGGTTTTCCAGTTATCTCATATTGGTTACTGGATGAAACACACACTGGGCAGTATTTTTACTGACAAACATATCACGAAACATACTGGTCAGGATGACCAGTCGATTTCACAGTTTCAGTCACTATGTACGGCACTGGCAGCAACAATCGGTACCGGAAATATTGTCGGTGTTGCGTCTGCCTTGATTGCCGGTGGCCCGGGAGCTATTTTCTGGATGTGGATCGTGGCATTCTTTGGAATGATGACCAACTATTCTGAAAATGTACTTGGTATTTATTATCGTAGAAAAAATGAAAAGGGTGAATGGAGCGGCGGAGCAATGTACTATCTTCGGGATGGTCTTGGCTCCAAAAAAGGAATGAAACAGGTGGGTGCAGTTCTTGCTGTGTTATTTTCCTTATTCTGTCTTCTGGCATCCTTTGGTATTGGAAATATGAGCCAGATTAATTCCATTGCCGGTAATATGAAGGCAGCTTTTGGCGTGCCAAACATTGTTACAGGTATCGTGCTTATGATCCTGGCTGGTCTGGTTATTCTGGGAGGAATCAAGAGAATTGCTTCCGTTACAGAAAAACTTGTGCCGTTTATGGCAATTATTTATATCATTGGTGCACTGGTTGTATGTGTACTTAATATTAATCAGTTTGGCGCTGTATTTTCAGCAATTTTCAAAGGTGCTTTCGCATTAAAAGCAGTTGGTGGCGGTATCGTTGGTTCCGGTGTGAAGATGGCCATTACCTGGGGAATGAAACGAGGTGTATTCTCCAATGAAGCTGGTCTTGGTTCTTCTGTAATGGTTCATTCCAGTTCTAATGTTAAAGAACCGGTTCGTCAGGGTATGTGGGGAATTTTTGAAGTATTTGCAGATACCATTATTGTATGTACACTGACAGCTTTCACCGTTCTGTCCTCTGGTCTGGTTGATCTTGAGACAGGTGCCGTGATCAGTTCCGCAGAAGGATCCGCATTGGTAGGAGAGGCATTTGCTACCGTTTTTGGAAATGCTGGACCTGCATTTATTGCTGTTGCTATTTTACTGTTTGCTTTTTCAACAGTACTTGGATGGAGCCACTATGGGACAAAAGCATTTGAGTATCTGTTCGGTTCAAAAGCTACAATTATATATCGTGCTATTTTTATCGTATTCATCCTTTTCGGAGCAACCATGAGTCTTGATCTGGCATGGGATCTGTCAGATACCTTTAATGGAATGATGGCTATCCCCAACCTGATTGGTGTATTGGCTCTGTCTCCGGTTGTTATGCGGATTACCAAAAACTATGTGGACAGAAAAATAAAAGGAAAAGATGAGAAGCCAATGCTTTCAGCTTTCCCGGAAATCCAGAAAGAACAGGAAAAAGGACTGGATACCAGTGATTGATATTTGGTGACAGGGAGTGACTAGGGGGGTGACTGGGGGACGGGTGACCTTTGTTTCTGTTTAAGAACAAAAATCCGCTTTCATGATATTGCAAGTCTGAAGAAATATCTTTATAATAAAGTTTGAGCGAAGTCGTAAAATTACAAATGAAAGGAATTTGGAAGAAAGAATGAGAGGAATTTATACATCCGTCAATGATATCAGAAAACGAGTATTTGCTGAGATTGCACGTCTTTCTTATGATTATAAAGATGGTGATCTGTCTCAGATGGAATTGATCCCTTATCGTGTTATTCCGGGAGAGGTTTCTACCTATCGGGAGAGTGTATTTCTGGAGCGTGCCATCGTGAAAGAGAGAATGCGTCTGGCTATGGGACTTAATCTCAGAAAACCTTCAGAGCATGCACCGGTATCCACAGGTGCTGAGGAATGTGTGCAGCCGGAGAAATATTATCAGCCGCCGTTGATCAATGTGATTAAGTTTGCCTGCCATGCCTGCCCGGATAATGAAGTACGAGTGACGGATGCCTGCCAGGGATGTCTGGCTCATCCCTGTAAAGAGGTCTGTCCTAAAGGTGCTATCAGCTTTAAGAACGGAAAATCCGTGATTGATCAGGAAAAATGTATCAAATGTGGAAAATGTGTCAGCGTCTGTCCTTACCATGCAATCGTGAAACTGGAGAGACCCTGTGCAAAAGCCTGCGGAATGAATGCAATCGGTTCTGATGAATACGGTCGTGCGGATATTAATCAGGAAAAATGTGTTTCCTGCGGTATGTGCCTGGCAAACTGTCCATTTGGAGCTATTGCAGATAAAGCCCAGATTTTCCAGACCATACAGGCAATTAAAAGTGATACACCGGTTTATGCGGCAATCGCACCTGCTGTGGCAGGACAGTTCGGCCCGAAGCTGACTCCCGGAAAAATCAGATCTGCATTCCAGGCTCTTGGATTTACAGACGTTGTGGAAGTAGCGATCGGTGCTGACCTGTGTACCATTGAAGAAGCAAAAGATTTCATCGAAGAAGTACCGGAAAAGCTTCCGTTTATGGCTACCTCCTGTTGCCCGGCCTGGTCTATGATGGCAAAGAAAATGTTCCCTGAGCAGAGCAAATGCATTTCCATGGCATTGACACCGATGGTCCTGACCGGCCGTCTGATGAAAAAGAAACATCCGGGCTGTAAAGTGGCATTTATCGGACCATGTGCGGCAAAGAAACTGGAAGCCAGCAGGACATCCATCCGCAGTGATATTGATTTTGTCCTGACCTTTGAAGAAGTTATGGGTATGTTTGAGGCAAAAGATGTTGATTTCACCAAGTTGGAAGAAACCGATGCCATGCATGGAGCCAGCGGTGATGGCCGTGGATTTGCAGTAAGCGGCGGCGTGGCAAATGCTGTGGTAAATTGTATTAAAGAACTCTATCCTGACCGTGAAATAAAAGTAGAAAGTGCGGAAGGTCTGGATAACTGCAGAAAACTCCTGACGATGGCAAAAGCAGGAAAATACAACGGATATCTGCTGGAAGGAATGGCATGTCCGGGAGGATGTGTGGCAGGAGCCGGTACGGTTCAGCCGATTGCCAAGTCTACAGCAGCGGTAAATCTTCATAAGAAAGTATCAACCAATGCCCATGCCACCCAGAGTGATTACAAAGATCTTCTGGAAATACTGGAAGAAAGAAATAAATAATAGCAAAGAAAAGGATTCTGTATTTGTGCAGGATCCTTTTTTCGATTGAACGTGAATTTATTGACGATTTCAACAAAATGTGGTATGGTAATGTAAGACATATATGTAAAAAAGTTCTATGTCATACACAGGTATTATGAAAAGAGAGGCTAAGTCATGTACAAAGTAACGTTCCGTTTTGAAAATGGTGATGCCGTAGAAGGATATGCGGCAGACGAGGAAAATCTTCTGGATGTGGCCAGAAAAACGAATGTGGCAATTGATGCTCCCTGTTCCGGTAATGGATCCTGCGGAAAGTGCAGGGTGAAATTGCTGAAAGGAACCCTGGATTCTCCCAGAACAAGACATATATCTGAGGAAGAATATGCACAGGGGTGGAGATTGTCCTGCTGTAGTAAAGTAGAAAGTGATATTGAGGTGGAAGTGCCGGATATCGCATCTGCGTATCGTAGCCGTATGAAAGTAGCTGACCTGAGTTCTCCGGAGGAGATTGCTATTTTCCAGAATGCGAAGCGGGATGTGGAGGAAGCCGGTATTGAACTGAAGAATGATATGGAGATACTGACAGTTTCCATGGATATTCCTTCCCTTGATGATACGATGCCGGATAATGAACGTCTGGTGCGGGCTCTGAAAAAACAGACAGGTGCACCGATGATCAGACTTACCTACACGGTTATTCGGAAGCTTGCAGAGGTGCTGAGGGAAAGCGATTTTTCCATTCAGTGTCTTGCCGGTAAGTCAGATGCAGGCAGTCTTTTCATATATGATGTATTTCCAAAAGATGAGAAAGTGGTTGCCGGAGGCATTGCCATTGACATCGGTACCACCACAGTATCTGCACTGTTGGTTGATATGCTGACGGGAGAAATTCTCGGAAAAGCATCTTCCGGAAATGGACAGATCCGTTTTGGAGCAGACGTGATCAACCGGATTATTGAATCAACAAAACCGGGTGGAAGGCAAAAACTTCAGAAAGCTGTGATTGAGGAAACCATCAATCCTATGATCGCACAGATGTGCCGTTCGGCAGGATTTAAAAAGGAACGGATTTATCGCATGTGTGTGGCGGGCAATACAACGATGAACCATTTATTTGCCGGAGTGAATGCGGAACCGGTTCGTATGGAACCGTATATTCCTACTTTCTTTAAAACTAATTCCCTGTATGCGAGAGATTTGAGCATATCTATTAACCCGGATGCTCATATTATCATCGCACCGAATATTGGAAGTTATGTGGGCGGGGATATTACTGCAGGAACACTGGTCAGCATGATCTGGAATAAACCGGAGTTCTCATTATTTATCGATCTGGGTACCAATGGAGAACTTGTTTTTGGTAATTCAGACTTTATGATGAGCTGTGCATGTTCCGCCGGACCTGCCTTTGAGGGCGGAGATATCAGCTGTGGTATGCGTGCAACAGATGGTGCTATCGAGGCGTGTACGATTGACAAAGAAACCATGGAACCAGCGTACTCTGTGATCGGTGAGGATGGACAGAAACCGATCGGGCTTTGTGGTTCAGGTATTATTGATGTTATCAGTGAATTATTTACCACCGGTATTATCAATCCCAAAGGAAAATTTGTGCGTGAGGGAAAAAGAGTCCGCCGTGATAAGTATGGAATGGGCAGTTATGTGCTGGCATTTGAAGAAGAGGCCGGTGCACATAAAGATGTCGAGATCACAGAAGTAGATATTGATAACTTTATCCGTGCGAAAGGAGCTATTTTCTCCGCAATAAGAACCATGCTCAGTTCACTGGATTTCGACATCTCCATGATAGAAAATGTGTATGTCGCAGGTGGTATCGGAAGTGGTATCAACATGAAAAATGCTGTAACAATCGGTATGTTCCCGGATATTCCGATGGAGATGTTCCATTACATTGGCAATTCTTCCTTGTCCGGAGCCTACACGATGCTTCTCTCAAAAGAGGCGGAGAGAAAAACTTATGAGGTCGCAGCCAATATGACTTATCTGGAACTGAGTACCGTTCCGGGATATATGGACGAGTTTGTGGCTGCCTGCTTTATTCCACATACGGATGCAGATATGTTCCCGTCTGTGGTACAGCAGTGATTTCGGTAAGATAAGAATCACGTAACTATGAAGGTACTGAATAGTTACGAATCAGGAGATTTGACTATGGAATTGCAGTATGAGAAAGACAGTAAAGAGAGAATCCCTTATGAACACTATCTGGAACGATTTCAGAAAAGTGATCCAAAGGAGATTAGTCAGCGAACCGGGATTCCTTATGATCCGGAACAAAGAGTTTTTACGCTTCGTTTGATGGGGGTGACATATCAGATCCGTTATCCGGAATATGAAGTACATCATATACCGGAAGAACGTATTGGTTATTATCCTCTGGAGGAGGCAGCAAATGCGAGAATATTGGTTCTCCGGTATCTGGTAGAAGGAAATGCAGCCATTTCTACCGGAAAATTCATTACATACCGGGAAGCCCCATGGGGTTCGGTTTATCTGAAACAGTTTACCGGGCGGTGCATCATGCGGCTGGCGTATGGATTTGGAAACAAACAGGAACATTTTCGCAAAGCTATGGAGACCATTGGCGCAATACCTCTGAATCATGGAGATATATCTTATGAATTTGAATTTCTGGATGGATATCGTCTTCAGATGATTTTGTGGGAGGGGGATGAGGAATTTCCTCCATCTTCGCAGATTTTGTTCTCCGATAATTTTCCCATTGCTTTTCAGGCGGAGGACATGGCTGTGGTGGGTGATATATCCATCAATATGTTAAAAGCACTGGCAAAATAGAATAATATAAGGCATTACACGGTCAGAAAGGAATCACTGATGTGTAAGATTAATTGAAGATAGATTTGAGTTATCATGTATCTTACGGCACAGAAGCCGTTTGAATAAAAGGAGGTATGTAATATGGGTTACAAATCAGACATTGAAATTGCACAGGAGTGCGAAATGTTGCCAATCACTCAGATCGCTGAGGAAGCAGGTATCGACGACAAATACCTGGAGCAGTACGGAAAATACAAAGCAAAAATCGACTACAATCTGCTGAAAGATTCCGATGCTCCCAATGGCAAACTGATCCTGGTTACCGCCATCAACCCCACACCGGCAGGTGAAGGAAAAACAACGACAACCGTAGGTCTGGCAGACGGTATGCAGAAACTGGGCAAAAAAGTTATGGTTGCTCTCCGTGAGCCATCTCTGGGACCTGTTTTCGGTGTAAAAGGCGGAGCAGCCGGCGGCGGATACGCGCAGGTAGTTCCGATGGAAGATATCAACCTGCACTTTACCGGTGACTTCCATGCCATCGGTGCAGCCAACAACCTGCTGGCAGCCATGATCGATAACCATATCTTCCAGGGAAATGAACTGAACATTGATCCCAGAAAGATCACCTGGAGACGCTGCGTGGATATGAACGACCGTCAGCTTCGTAATGTTGTAGACGGACTGGGCGGAAGAACCAACGGTATGCCGAGAGAAGACGGTTATGACATCACTGTTGCTTCCGAGATCATGGCAGTTCTGTGTCTGGCAAGCGACATCAACGACCTGAAAGAAAGACTGGGCCGTATCATCATCGGTTATACATACGGAAAACCATCTGAGCAGAAACCGGTTACCGCACATGACCTGCATGCAGAAGGTGCTATGACAGCACTGCTGAAAGATGCTCTGAAACCAAACCTGGTTCAGACTCTGGAGCATGTACCGGCAATCGTTCACGGCGGACCATTCGCAAACATCGCTCACGGATGTAACTCCGTAACCGCAACCAAGATGGCTCTGAAACTGGCTGACTATGCCATCACAGAAGCCGGATTCGGTGCAGACCTGGGTGCTGAGAAGTTCCTGGATATCAAGTGCCGTATGGCAGGCCTGAAACCGAACGCAGTTGTTATCGTTGCTACAGTACGTGCACTGAAATACAACGGCGGCGTTGCAAAAGCAGACCTGAACAACGAAAATCTGGAAGCTCTGGAAAAAGGTATGCCGAACCTGCTGAAACATGTAAGCAACATCAAGAATGTATACAAACTGCCATGCGTCGTTGCTATCAATGCATTCCCGACCGATACCAAGGCAGAGCTTGACCTGGTAGAAGCAAAATGTTAAGAACTTGGCGTAAATGTTGCCCTTTCCGAAGTATGGGCAAAAGGCGGCGAAGGCGGCGTGAAGCTGGCAGAAGAAGTGATCAG
>JALERM010000187.1 GCA_022764165.1 Eubacterium sp.
TTGATGCCAACCGGGAACGTAAGGAACGCTACCATGAAATAGGAAGATCGGATGTTCCCCTTGAATGGGGAATGTCACCGGATGAGATTGTAATTCCTGCTCCCATCCGGCATGTTTTCTGGAAGCAGATACTGAAAGGGGATTTCCTTGATGCCATTTATGACTGCCCCTTTGAAATACATGAGCTGGTAACAGACGAGGATATTTCTAAAGCAATCTTTGCGTTAAAAGATGTACAGAAGGAGCTTTTATATCAGCTTGCCATTAAAGGATACTCCTGTCAGTTAATTGCAGCATTTAGAGAGCAGACCGACAGAAACATCCGCAAAATCCGTGACACCATGTTAAAAAAGCTTCGTAAATCCTTTATGCAGGCACTACAAAACAGAGTGGATAATCACATTTCCCTTACGAAGACGGAGCAGATTTTTTATGATACCTATCGGTCACTGATTACGGATAAAAAGAATAAGAAAACGAAAGAAATCACAAATACCATTTGACCTTGTAGGACATGCTTGGTATGATAGTAATATATTTTCCAATGATACAGATTACATTTTAGAGCAGACAGATTGGAGGCTTTTATGAGTAACCTATTTAAGAGAACCAGCTCCAACTGGGCACGTTATGACAAATATGAATGGAAGGAAGATAAAGAAGGTACGTTGTACATCACACCTTCACCGGATGCGAAAGTGTCTCTTTATAATACGCTAAAGGATTCGGAGCAGATTGTATTAAAGGCGGTAAACCTTGGATTGATGTGCATGGACAAAAATAATACACAGGAACGTTTGCAGAGTGCCATTATGGATTTTGTTACCTGTTACGGACTGCTTGGATTTATGACAGCACTTCCTACCACACCGGACTTTATTACCTACCATGCGGTATATTTGCCGAAGAACCATTTCATCAAAGAGGAAAGCATGACTACGGAAAAATATCTTTCTTACTTCTTTCCCTTTGATAAGATTGATTTTGTAAAAAAAGGGATGGAATCTTCATGGAGTACGGACGATGTGCAGATGATGGCACTGATTATGACCATGAAAAACAAATCGCAGGCAGTAATGATGAGTTTCCAGAAAGAATATGCAGAACGGTATGACTGGCTTGTGACTTTATTTAAAGACTGGGCATTTACCTTTATGTCAAGCTTTCTCTACTATCAGGACTTTGACATGCTGGATGATATGCAAAAACAGCTTTACCGTCAGGGCATGGCGGCATTTGGCGGTATTGCACCAACCTATCACATAGAGCTGCTTGACCGACCTACCATTGTCTGGGATTTCCACTCCCTCTTACTTGGTGTGCAGATGATGTTTTCCTTTATGCTTACCGATGAAAAATCCACACTCCGGGTATGTAAGCATTGTGGCAATGCTTTTATTGCCAACAGACCAAACAGCGTATTCTGCAGCGGCAAATGCAAGAACCAGTATAATGTGTATAAGAGCCGGGCGAAGGATAAAGAATAAAGAAAGGACGGCTGATTTATGGAAAAACTCAATGTCGATGGTACTGAAATACAGGTATTACAGATTGAAGAAGATGATTATATTTCTTTAACAGATATGGTGCGAAAAATTGATAACGGACCGGCATTGATTGAGAAGTGGCTTCGTAATAAAAATACAATAGAATTTCTTGGTATATGGGAAGAAATGTATAACGAAGATTTTGATATCCATGCATATGAAGAAATTATGCAGGAAGCTGGTCTGAATCGTTTCATTATGTCGGTTAAGCAATGGGTAACCAGAACCAATTCAAAAGGTATCATAGCTAAAGCTGGACGATATGGTGGAACATACGCATACAAGGATATTGCATTTGAGTTTGCAAGTTGGGTATCTCCTCAGTTTAAGCTGTATCTGATTAAGGAATTTGAACGGTTAAAAAAGAAAGAACAAGCTTTACTTGGCTGGAGTGCGAAAAGAGAGCTGGCAAAAATCAATTACCGAATACATACAGATGCCATAAAAACAAATCTGATTCCAGCTGAGCTTACACCACAGCAGACCTCTGTAATCTATGCATCCGAAGCAGATGTATTAAATATGGCATTGTTTGGTATGACTGCCAAGCAGTGGCGTGAAGAACATCCTGACAAAAAGGGGAATATCAGAGATTATGCTAGCATTAATGAATTGATTTGTCTTTCCAACATGGAAAATATCAATGCAGTTTTGATTGAAGACGGATTAAGTCAGAAAGAACGTCTGATAAAATTAAATAAGATTGCCATACATCAAATGTCCATTTTGGAAGAACAAAATCCAAAGGTATTGAAGTAATTCAATTGCATTTTTCTAATTCCCCCGAATTCGGGGGAATTAAAATTTATAAGTTTTACAAAACAGTTCCGATTTTCTTTCGGATTTCTCCTATTAGTGAGACAATAATTATTTTTACACAAACCAGCTTATTCGTGGTAGAATAAAACCACAGATAAGCTGGTTGTTTGTTTTGAAAGGAGAATCTTATGAAAACAAAACAACCGGAACTTAACAAAATCACTGCACTCTACGAGAGATTATCCCGTGATGATGAACTGAGTGGTGACAGCAACAGTATTATAAATCAGAAGAAAATGTTGGAGAAATTTGCAACCGAGCAGGGATTTGTCAACCTACGTCACTATACGGATGATGGCTGGTCGGGAACCAATTTTGACAGACCTGACTGGAAGCGTATGCTTGCGGATATTGAAGATGGCACTGTAGGATGCGTTATCGTAAAGGATATGAGCCGTATCGGACGTAATTACCTTGAAGTAGGCTTTTATACGGAAGTGCTGTTTCGAAAGAAAAATGTGCGATTTATCGCTATTTCCAACAATGTGGACAGCGCCCTGAAC
>JALERM010000012.1 GCA_022764165.1 Eubacterium sp.
ACACGTTCATAACCACATCATTTTCTGTGCTGCAGATAACATCAATCATGAGAAATACCATGACTGTAAAAAGACCTACTATCACATCCGGCATCTGAATGATGAGCTGTGTTCCGAGCATCAGTTATCCGTCCTGCCACCCACTGACCAGCGTGGAAAAACATACAAGGAATGGCTCTCCAACAAAAACAATTCCTCATGGAAAACCAAGCTCAAAAATGACATTGACGAAGCTATCCAAACTGCTGAAACTTATGAGAACTTTCTTGACCTTATCCATGCCAAAGGATATGAGATAAAAGGCGAAACCTTTGATGAAAAATCTTTAAAATATATTTCCTTCCGACCACTTGACCGTGAGCATTTTATCCGTGGCAGAGCCAACTCTTTAGGTGTGGAATACACCAAAGAACGAATTAAGGAACGGATCGAAGCAAAGGCATTGGTACAGCCTAAAAAGCGTATTCCATTTCCTACAAAAAAGAAGCAGCTTGTCAAAGATTTTTCTTCCCAAAAGCTCATTGACACCTCAGAAGAAAAGTTTGAACAAAGTCCCGGTCTTAAAGCTTGGGCGGACATCCAAAACCTAAAGATTGCTGCCAGCAGTTACAGTGAAACAGGCTCCATTGCCGAGCTGGAAAAACAGCTTGCAGCTAAATCGGTTCTTGCCAAAACTGCACGAAACAGTCTTGTTGAAACCGAGCATCAATTAAAGGATTTAGGGCAGATATTAAAATATGTTGAGCAATATCAGACGAATCATATCTATCATGTCCGTTATCGAAAATCTAAAAATCCTGATGCTTACCTGCGAAGTCACGAAACAGAACTTCTGCTCCATGACGGTGCAGAAAATATGCTAAAACGTCTTGGAATCAACCCTAAAACGCTTGATATTGAAAAGCTCCGTAACGAATACAATTCTTTGTATTCCAAGAAAGAAACCTTACAGAAAACCTATAAATCTGCGGAGAAAGAAATCCATGCTCTCAACAGAAAATTAGATAATCTGAATCAATATCTTAACCGTAGTTCGTCAGTTCAGCAGACTAATGACAGGAAACCGGAAAAGGACCAAACTACTCTCTGATTTTGCCCATCAAAAAAGGTGTATCGCATTGAAGTTTTTCACTTCGTTACGATACACCTTAACGTGTGTAGTAAGCTCTTGCTGCTTTTTATACTGATATTCTTTTTTCCTCGTATTTTCCACCTTCGTTTTATCATGTACTGTACTCCATATTCGCTCTGTATTCTAACGCAATTCACTCCTGCCGATGTGTAATGTAAACTACTATCGAGGTGAATTACAATGCAGGATATAAAACAAAATCTTGCCAATGCAGTACGTGAATACCGAACAGAACTCGGTCTTTCACAGGAAAAGCTGGCAGAAATTCTTAATCTTGATCAACGTACCATACTGAACATAGAGGCTGGACGTGGTAACCCAAAATTTGAGAAGCTGTATCCATTGATTACATATTTGAAGATACCAGCTGACAAGATTTTCTACCCGGATTGCAACGACCAGAAGCCAAATCTACAGAAGCTCCTTACCTTATTAAATGATTGCACGGAACAGGAAGCTAATGATTTATTACCTATGGTTCGCTATTTGCTTGAATTACTGCGAAAACAAGATAATCCTACTTATTGATAAACCCAATAGTAGCTGTGCGAAACTATTGGGTTTCTTATTTCCAATTTTTTGTACTTATTATCTCCTTTCAATAATCTTACTTATGTAATATTTTAATTATTACATAAGTAAGATTTAAAATCAACCTATTTATTTGAATTGACAGTATGAATACTAACATTTATAATAATTTTATTACATTCGTAAGATTTAAGGAGGGATATTAGATGGGCGATTTACCACAGATTTCCGAAGCAGAATTTGAAGTCATGAAAATCGTATGGAAACATGCTCCAATCAGTACCAACGAAATCACAGACAGACTACTACAGACCACAAATTGGAGTCCTAAAACGATACAGACACTCATTAAGCGTCTTGTTACCAAAGGTGTACTCACTTATGAAAAACAGAGTCGTGTTTTCGTTTACACCCCAGTAGTAAAAGAAAGTGAATATATTAGTCAGGAAAGTAATTCCTTCCTGAATCGCTATTATGATGGGGATATCACTGCTATGTTGTCTGCCTACATTGAAAATGACAAATTATCCGAAACAGAGATAGAAACGCTTCGCTCTCTTCTTTCCAAGAGAGGGAAAAAAGGAGGCGATTAACATGGCTAATTTCATGATACGTTTTTTATTATGCAATGTATTTATCAGCGGTATCGTTGGAATTCTTTTGATAGCCAAATGGGTATTTAGAAACAACTTGTCCAGCCGGATGCAGTATAATCTGTGGTTGCTGTTACTCGGACTTTTAGCAGTGCCTTTTATCCCCTTCCGTCTAGTTAGTTTTCCACAAATTTTCTCATGGCTCAGTAGCGTAAGAAACTCTTCCGCTTCTCATGCCGATGTTGGTGCAAATAATGTTATGGATACCGGTTTATCTGGTACCACAAATTGGATGAATGACTTTGCCCTTTCTGTAAATAAAGACACGCCATCAGTTACCGGATACATTTTATTAGGTATATGGATTGTGGGAATGCTTGCGATGATGATATTGGTAATCAAATCTTCTCTTCGTTTACGCACAATAAAGAAATCTGCGCTCCCCCTTCAGAACTCAGAGGTTCGCAGACTGTATAACAAATGCTTGAATGAGATGAAAATAACAAGGAATATTCCTGTGTACAGTACCGCTTTTTTGAAATCACCTATTATCGTAGGATTTTTGAAGCCATGTATTTATCTTCCAATTCATTTAATCTCAGATTATCACGAATCTGATATGAGATATATGCTATTACATGAACTGCAACACTACAGACATAAGGATGCCATTGCCAATTATCTTATGAACTTTGCCGGAGTGCTTTATTGGTTTAACCCCTTTGTCTGGTTTGCGCTAAGAGAAATGCGTAATGACAGAGAA
>JALERM010000066.1 GCA_022764165.1 Eubacterium sp.
AGAAGCATTGGGGAAAGCGAGTCCGAAAATATGCACTTAGCAAGACTTTGGCGCGAAGGCTCTCCTGAGCGTCAATTAGTCGCGCTTAGTGCATAGTTGAGGAGGAGCGGCCTGCTTCTGAAAATCACAGAGATTCTCCGTTACTATTCAAATGAATTTAAATCAATTTTTTATTTTACAGCCCCCGCAACTACGCCGTCGATGATCTGTTTCTGGCAGATGATGTAGAAGATCAGGATCGGTATCAAAGCGAGCAGGTAGGAGGCGAATGCCAGGTTGTAGTTGGTTCCGAACTGGGTCTGGAAGTTCAGCTGTGCCAGGGGCAGGGTATTTTTTCCTGTTCCGGACATGATGACCAGTGGGGTCATTACATCGTTCCAGGTGCTCATGGCAGTCAGTACGGCAACTGTGGCATGCATGGGTTTCATGATCGGAAATACTATTTTCCAGTAGGTCATCCAGGTGCTTGTTCCGTCCACACGTGCAGCTTCTTCCAGTGCAATCGGGATGTTGGTCAGGTAACCTTTATATAACATCAGATTAATGGGCATATAAAATACTGTGTACAGTACCATAACGCCAAATCGGTTGGCAATTCCCATCTGGGCGGTCTGTTTTACCAGAGGCATCATCAGAATGGCAAATGGAACGAACATACCGCTGACAATGTACAGATAGGCTACATTGTAGAATTTGCTGTTTTTCATGCTGCGGCCGATGGCATAACCTGCCAGACCATGAATCAGGATTGCCAGAACGACTGTGATAACGGTAATCAGCAAACTGTTTCCAAGGGAATTCCAGAAGTCTGTCACGCGCATGGCTTCTGCAAAGTTGGCGAAGCTCCAATGTTCCGGAAATGACAGAGCACCGGCGATATCGTTGGTCATCTCTGAGGGCTGTTTGAAGGCAATGATCACTGCCATATACAGCGGGAAGAAGATGGTAAAGCAGCCAAGGATCAGAAGAATCGTTACCGGCCAGTTGACTTTTTCTTTGTATTTAATTGTTTCATAATTACTAACAGATTTCTTCATTATAACTGTTCCTCCTTCTTACCCATGACTGTCATCTGGAATACGGAAATTCCTACGATCATAACGAAAAACAGGAATGCGTTGGCACTCTGGAATCCAAACTGTCCGCCGCTCATACCGTTGTTGTAGATCAGGAATGAAATGGACTCGGTACTCTGAGAAGGACCACCTTTTGTCAATGCCATGATCTGGTCAAATACCATCAGGAAGTTCTTCATACTGAGAACCATGTTGATGGAGAAAAATGGAATGATCAGCGGCAGGGTCAGATGACGGAATTTTTTCCATTTGGTGGCTCCGTCAATGGAACCTGCTTCGTAAACATCTTCCGGAACCGTCTGCAGACCGGAAATGTAAATAATGGTATTCATGGCAACCGCCTGCCAGCATCCTACGATTACGATGGCAAACCAGGCTTTTCCTGTGCTGGAAAGCATACTGCTGCTGAGGAAATCGATTCCGGCTGCCTGTCCGATGGTGGGAAGCACATAGGTGAAAATAAAGCTGAAAATATAACCAATGACCAGACCGCCCAGTACATTGGGAATGAAGTAAATTCCGCGAAGGGCACTTTTTCCTTTAATCTTGCTGTTCAGCCCAAGAGCCAGAATCAGACTGATCACATTGGTGAGGATAGTTCCCACAAGAGCATATTTAAAAGTAAAGAGGTAGGATTTTCCTACACGGCTGTCGGAAAACAGATCGATATAATTTCGAAGTCCTACCCATTCATAGGAACCATAGCCTTTGAAATTTGTAAAACTGTAAATAAATCCTTTGATCAGCGGCAGGGTGTTGAAACAGAAAAACAGTGCCAACACCGGAATTGTAATCAACATAAAGGTCTTTTTTCTGTCCTGTACGCCTTTAGAACTTTTCATCATTCATTTCCTCCTTCCGTAAGTGCTTCCGGATGTTCTTCATAATATTTCTGTACCTTGGCAATCAGGTCCCTGTTATACCGAACCCATTCGGTGTCAAATCTCTGCAGGAAATCATCCAGCGCTGTCTCACTGTCATCCATCAGATACGTCTGAATCATAGCATCCACTGCCATTTCGGACGGATAATGATGATCCTGATAATCCGCCATACGGTCATTTTCAATATACTCTTTCATTCCATCCAGCATGGACGGCAGTTCGAAGTCACCATTTTTACAGGGAACCGCACTCTGGTCATCCAGATATGTCTGAATATTTTCGTCCTCATACAGGAAATCAAGAACTTCATAGATGGCTTCTTTTTTATCTTCTTTGCCTACCATCACAGACCACTGCAGGTCATTTCCCGAGTTCAGCAGATTGTCTTCCGGATTGTTGCTGGCCGGAAATACAAAAGAGTCAATGTTGATATCGGGATTAACTGATTTAATCTGCGGAACCGCATAACTTCCGATCACATACATAGCTGACTCGCCTCTTGCAAATGCGGTACAGGCATCATTGTAGCTGTAGGCATAGGGATCCGGCTGTGCATACTGCAGCAGGGATTTGGTTACTTCTGCCACCGGACGATAGGCATCTGAGAACTTCGCTGTTCCTGCATTTACCTGAGAACAGATAGAAGAATCTGCCAGGTCCACACAAATGGCATTCCATGGTGCCAGGCAGGTCCAGGTATCTTTAAATCCAAAATACAGCGGCTGAATTCCTTCTGCCTGAATGGCATCACACAGGGCATAGAATTCATCCAATGTCTCCGGGATTGTCCAGCCATGCTCATCAAAAATATCTTTGTTGTACAAGATACCTGCAGCGTTGGCCATGTAAGGAGCCGCATAAATACCTTCCATCGGAACAAATTCCAATTCTTTATCTGTTTTCAGATAAGATTCCTTGATGTCTTTCAGCCCCTCATAATCTGAGATATCCATCAGCATGTCAGAATCCAGAAAATTGGAATAATTGATGTCACCGCCAATTCCGATAATATCCGGATAATCTTCCCGGATAAATCTGGTTTTCAGAATGGTCATGGCATCATTTGGTGAGTCAATCACCAGCTCAATGTCATCATGGGTCTCGTTGAACTTTGCCTCCAGAGCTTCAAAAGCTTTTACCGCCTCCGGTTTGTACTGTACAATTTCTACTTTTGTTTTCCCGTTTACGGTATCCTGAGTACCGCATCCGGACAGCAGAACCGGTACTGTCAGGGCTACACTCAGACATCCTCCAACAGTTCTTACGTGTCGTTTCATGATACTTCCTCCTTCACATTTTGATATTTCAGCATCTTTTTCTTTCTTTTCGTAATATAACATATCTTAATGCGTCCAATGAATACCATAAAGTAAGGTTTTTATACCAAATTTCCATTTTTTTGTCTTTTCATGCAAATCAGGTGGCATAAGGGTATATTTGATGATATAATCTACATAATTTCAGGTATTTCCATAGTCAAAATCCGGGGGATGAACATATGCAAAATTTCATTTTTTCTGTATTTCCAAGAGAAAACTTTGTTGATCTGGGGCTGTATCAGTTTGGATGGGAACAGTGTGCGCCATCCCACTCTTTTGGTCCTGCGGCACGAAATCATTATCTTTTTCACTATGTCATATCGGGCACGGGCAAACTGATGGCAGATGATTCTAAAGGCATCACTCAGACTTATCAGATAAAAAGCGGTCAGGGCTTTATGCTTTTCCCTGACCAGATCAGTACCTATATGGCTTCCGAGGATTTTCCATGGGAATATATGTGGGTGGAATTTGACGGGCTTAGAGTAAAAGAATTGCTGGAGCTGGCCGGCCTGACGAAAGATGCCCCCGTCTACCGTGCTCATTCCAAAGACCTGCGTGAAAATATGGCACAGGAAATGCTTTATCTGGTACATCATAAGGATGAACCACCTTTTCATTTGATTGGACATCTGTATCTGTTTTTAGACTATCTGACTCGCTCTGTTACACCGATACAGACATCCAAGAGAAGTAAACTTCGGGATTTCTATATGAAAGAAGCACTTACTTATATTGAATCTAATTTTCAAAATGATATTTCTATAGAAGAAATCGCCGCCGTCTGCGGCCTGAACCGTACATATTTTGGTAAGATTTTCAAAGAAGAAGTGGGAAAATCCCCACAGGAATTTCTTATGAATTACCGCATGATCAAGGCGACGGAACTTTTGAAGCTGACCAATATGCCTGTCAGCGACGTGGGAAATGCCGTGGGATACCCCAATCCCCTGCACTTTTCACGGGCATTTAAGACTGTGTATGGGATATCTCCACGAGCCTGGAGGAATAAGAATCGGTGAGGAGGCATTTTATTCACATTTCCTCACAAGACAACGTTTCCGGAAAAAAGAAATACCATAGCAAAAGATCTGGTCGTAGTCTTCTTCATATTCTTCCGCATACATCCGTTTCCTGATCTGCTGCAGAGTTTTATCACAGTCTCTATCCATGTTTTCCATCCGTTTGGAGTATTTGGTTTCAAAGATTGCCACTCGGCCATTTTCCGAGTCATGAACAACCACATCACTGCGTCCTTCTCCATGTTCTTTATTGGACTCCACCACATATCCCGCTCCGGTAAAGATACCGGCAAGGAATGCATGATAAAAGTCTTCCTTATAATCATGATAGCTGATTGTTTTACGCAGCAGCCGATTCATTTCATTTGTAATTATTTCGCAGTCACCATTCCATACGGAAGCAAAAAGTTCTTGCCGATTCCAGGTTTTTGCACTGTCATCAAACCACTTGATTACAGTATTTTCAAAAATTTCTTTAATCTCAGCATTAGGAATCATCAAAGCCGATACTCCGTCCGGCAGAGAATTTGGCAAATCTGAATCTCGTACCCGGGTCAGGTACCCGGTCAGGTAAAGAATACTCCACAGATTTTCCTCGGAAGAATGAAGATAATCATAAGTAAGATTGTCATCTATTCTCTGTGTAATATATCCGCCTGAAAGCAGAGTTTCCAGCTTCTTTGCAATATTACTCCCGGAATAATCAATGAAAGAACGAATAATCGCATTGTCACTGGTGTTTTTCCAGTAGCTTGCGGGCTTTATCTCCGGATTCCGCTGGATGTCACGCAGATAATTCATCACGTCCCATGGACAATAAACATCAAAATCTCCAAAATGATAGCCATCATACCATGCCTTAATCTTCTCTGCATGCCCCACAATCTCTGCGTCTTTCAGTATCTGATCAACATCATCCTGGACAAACCCAAAGTATTCATTCAGCCTGGAATCAGTAATTGTATCTGAGATAAAATTATTGGTTCCGGTAAAAATACTTTCTTTTGCAATTTTAAGACAGCCGGTGATGACAGCAAATCGAAGAGCCTGATTATCCTTCAGTGCCTGCATCATACCTTTCATAAGATCCAGCATTTCCGTATAGTAGCCGTGACTATTGCTTATTGCAGCAGGGACATCATACTCGTCCATAAGAAGAATAACCTGCTTCCCATAATGTATATACATCATACCGGTAAGCAGAATCAAACTGTTCTTAATCTCTTTTACGGAAGCTGTACCCTCAACGATGCGGGAAAAACTCTGTTTGTCATAAGCATTCACCTGCTCACTGTCAAGCAAATACAGATGTTTTTTAAATAATTCAGAAATGGCCAGCGTAAGCATATCATATGCCCCCTGAAAATCTAGTCCATCCACACTTTTGAACGAAATAAAAACAGTGGGCCACCGATTCATCCATTTTTCACAAAGCTCTGTATTATTTGTGATTTCCAATCCATCAAACAATTCTTTGGTATCTTTTCTAATGTCAAAGAAATTTTCCAGCATACTCATACCAAGCGTCTTTCCAAAACGCCTGGGACGGGTAACCAGTGTAACTTCTGTTGGCTCTTCCCGCAATATTTCAGAAATCAAACCGGTTTTATCTACATAGTAGTATCCGTTTTTTCGGATTTTCTCAAAATCCGAAACGCCAACGGGAATATTCAGTTTGGGCATATGAAGAACTCCTTTCCCACTTTTAACGCTTATCCTATGATACCATAAAGCATCTGGGTTTACAAGCAAGTGGAACCATCAGCGAAACACATACATGCCGAAAAATGCCAGCAGTCCTTCCCCGCAGTTGTACTCCATTCTGCACTCTTCCGCCAGTTTTCTCACAAAGATGCAGTAGGCCGACATACAGGAATACTTGTTTTCCGGGAAACGACAGGGTTCTCCTTTCGTGATGGCACAGGGGGTGCACAGTGAACAGCCACTGGCACCCACCAGGAAACCATCTTCTCCATTTTCCCGCAGGCGTTTCATCAGTCGCAGTGCTGCTCTGTTGTGGCCGCCTTTTGCTTTTTTAATTGCTTCTTTGTCTGTATAATCAGATATTTCCCATATAGTCTGAAGTACAAGCGCATGTCTGTGAGCCAATATTCTTTGTTTCATCTCTTCCGGTGTACCGCAGATCGGCGGACAGGTATAATTGGCATCGTACTGACCGCACAGATTTTCCTCACAGAACGGACGAAAAGACGGGTCAAAAACAATTGTATCTGTATCGATTACTTCCGCTGCCGCAAAGCCCTCCTCTACGGCGTATTGAATCATTTCATTTGTATCCATTTACTTTTACCTCTATTTTTTCAAGTACGCCTCGGCGTAAAACACTTTTTCTTCATTATAGCAAATTTTAGGTGTTCTGTACATCTTGAAATGTTACCCAAAGTAAATCCTACCGTGGACAGGTAGTCAACAACCGAAGGTAATGATTTGCTTCTCTCAGTACATGGTCAGCCAGCAGCGGCAGTATGACGGAACGTATCTGACAGCCATTTTCAATGTCCAGCAGACTTCCAGAAAATGTACCGACTACCGCCAAAATCTGTACCAGATTTAACTTCTCTTTCAAAATCAGAAAGGAAAAGATGATCACAAAAAACGATAAAAATTGCATAGTATTCCGACCGTACCAAAAGCAGAACGAAGAAGAAGATATTTCAGATTTCTGAAGAAACTCTTTTCAATAGACGGCAGATCACCTGCCGCACGCACGCATACATTCATAACGGCAAAACAAAAAGCAGAAAATATAATACACAAAATTCCTTTTGACTGTGCTTTCATTCCCGGATCCTCCTTCAAGACTCACGCAGTGACTGCATGATTTCCAGACCCAGCTTTTCTGCAAATTTTTCTGCTTTTCTTACACCTTCATCATATAATTTTTCCGGTGCATGTGCATCAGAATTGATCATATACTGAAGCTGATACTCTTTTGATAAAAGAAAGGCAGGTTCACTGGGATAGCTTCGATTGTACCGCATTCCATTTCCGTTGATTTCCACCGGGATATGCAGTTCTTCACAGGCCTGAAAAATCTGTCTCATCACAGACTCGCACTCTTTATCCCACAGATTTCGATAGCCTTCCAATACACAGTCCGGATGTGCCAGGAAACGAAACAGTCCTGTCTCCAGTCCTCTGCATACATCATCCGCATAAACATGCATTTCATACGCTCCTTTGGGAGCGAAAATATCAACTTCCTTATTCTTACCGCAGCGATGCTGCCCCATAATTAATAATTCATAACCATACTCTTCCTGAAATCTTCGATAATCATCCATCTCATCCGGATAGTACTCACACTCAAATCCCTTGATCACATGAATTTTCCCCTGGTATTTCTGAATCGCACGATTCAAAGCCCTGTCATAATCAGGAAACTGCTCCCAGGGAATCCAGGAATCCTCCGTATTCTTATGGGGCACATGCTCTGTCATCGCTATTTCATAAAAACCACACCGGATTGCTTCCTCAAGATATTCCTCAATCTCACCGACAGCATGCCTGCACCACCTTGAATGCGTATGATAATTCGCCTTCATCTTTTATGTCCTCTTTTCTGTAGAAAATATTTCATACTTCAACGAAGTAAATTATAGACACAAATTTATGAAAACGCAATTATTATTTTATCAAAATAAACGCAGAATACCCCTTTCTCTGTAGACAGGGGATGAATGCGAAAAAACTTGACAAAGGAACGTATGTTCTGGTAAAATAGATACATATAGTAAATAACTTAAGCTTTCAATCTTCGAAGAAAGGAGGAAGTACAGCATGTATCTGACTATAAAACAGCAAGTAAAACATCTGTCCAGGGATGATTACAAAACCTTAAAGGAACTTTGTCATACTGCGAAAAATCTATCGAACCAGG
>JALERM010000074.1 GCA_022764165.1 Eubacterium sp.
ATGTGGTCGAAGAGTGGTCGAAAACGTAAGCAAGAAATATTCGACCACCCATATAAAGCATTGTGATATAACTGCTTATAAGCAATGGTGGTCGAGTGGCCGAATCTTTGCGACGTCGCGTGTGCGTGCGCGCGCAAAAAAAACAGCGGTATGGGAACCTTCTCAAGATTCACATACCGCTATGTAACAGTTTAAACTGACAGGGGGTGCCAGTAGTGTTTAATACTCGTCCTCGTTGAAATGTAGCGACGCTATTGGATACCAGCAGCTTATGTGGCCGAACTCGTTTTTTGATCGTTTTATTTGGACTAAAAAGTCCCTAAAAGGCAATTCCATATTCATTCGAGGTTGCTTATTATTTATGCCGCATAAGGTACACATTATATATCAAATCTCCAAGAAAACTTATCAAAATATACTTCCTCATCATAAAAGATGATACTCGTCTTCTTTGAGATTTAGGAGGATAATCATTTCCATAGTGGTTGAGACTTCCTGTCTATCGGAAAGGGCACCATTTGTTTTAGACTTATAATAGGATACTTGGTAAACAAGTCCAATAGTCTATTTTAATGTGGCTATTCGGTGTAATACTCTGCTCAAGATACAATAACGTACATAGTTGGGCATAGAGTTTCATTGGTCTTACATGCTGAGTATCGACCCAAGCAAGCGGTAATCTTTGAGGTAATTGAGGCTGCTGGATAACGACGATTCCAGACACAACTATGATATGCACAGCAATTACGAAGCACAATCAGACTACGCATCCAACTTTCCAAATAAAGATATTGAGGAAGTCCGAGACTTCTAGACCTGTTTGACTATGAACACAAATGGGGGTTGCAAAGATTCAAGAAATATTCGTAAAAAATGATTCCATCATGGCTTCTGGAATTCATTTGAGGAATAAGTAGCCCACTGACTTTTGGCATAGTTGCTAAAAATCAGTGGGGTCGCTTGTTCTTTTGTCAATCTTGATTATGCGATTAGTCAGCAAAAAGTACAACTGACACAATTGAACAAGGCGTTAAAAGATGTTACGATACTTAGTTTGTTCCAATGAAATTTTATCATAATAATAGTCACCTTTGGTTTTTTTGTATAAAGTAACCAATCTAATATAAGGAATTTCTTCATTATTATAAATCGCCTCTTGCTGATTATAACGATTATCCTTGTCCGCTTGTGAAACCGTCACAACAGACTTTACTATTGAAAACTCCAATTCACACTCACAATTAGAGTCTATCGTTGTATTTGAGAGAAGCTTTTCTATCGCCACATTTATGTAGTCGTAATAAGGTGTACTCTTTTTTATTTTTTCCCAATAATAGTCCTCACGAAAAGTTCCTTTCTTAAATACCCATCTATTTTCCTTCTTGTTATACTCCAGTTCTATTTTATAGTCAATACCGTCCTTTAAATCTTCTGATATTTTAATATTTGAAGAAGCAGGAACATAAAACGTAGTATCTGCATATGTAAATGCCTTTTGGGCAGGAACGATGTCACTTATTTGAATAAACTCATATTGAGGTCGGTTTGAAGAATATGAACCATCGGTACCAATTTCTAATCGCATGTAATCATCAATAATGTTCCTTTTTATATTTTCCGAAAGAAACTTTTTCATTTTTGCGCCATCGATATTTATACGGTATTTCGCAGAAACAGATGCTTCGTTGTTAGCAAATCGAGGAATACCATTTTTTTGCCATTCTTTGATAATGTCTAATTCTTGCCATTTCTTTTCTGACTTATAACAACGCAATATAGAGTTTATTTCAACGGTGTTAAAACCTATAGCCTGGAAATTGTCTATAAAGTCACTTTCTCCAAATGATCTGCAAAATTGCAAGGCAAATTCCGCAGCTTTTATGGGATTGTCTTTAAATCCATATATGGAAGCGTTGAATTTATTTAGTGCATTTTTATCCCAAGTGTCAACTTTGTTTTCAAAAGCATACCATTGCATCAGAGGATATGAAACACCTGTTGATGTATAGACTGGTTTGAAATAAGCCTTAATTATTTTTTGAGGCATATCCTTAATCTCTTCGAATGATAAGGAAACAGTATCTTTTCTTTGTCCAAACATTGAATTTGCGCAAAGCAACATTATTAGAATGCTTATAATCCTGCCCCAAATTTTGTCATCTATCATAAAAATCCGTTTTGTGGTTTGCTTATTATAGTCAATCTTGGCAAGGTATATCTCAGTCTTCAGGAAAAACTCTGGAAAAATTGCGAATGTGATTCTTTGATATAATGCCCCATTTATCAGAACCATCTTCTTGTACTATTACAAATGTTCCAACTCGTTTTTCTTCTTGAGGTGCCAGTAGTTTGAATTTTCTATTTTTAGCATCGGTTATGGTAGTATTCAATGTGGAGTCACCGCTAATTATATACTCGTTAATCTTCTTGTATAAGACTTTGGTATTTTCAAGAGTACCCAAGTAGAATACAAGACAGGAATCGGAGTAGCTTTCATAATTTGAAAGATGATAATACTCTTTAGTCTTTGCATCCTGACATAGATACATGAGAGGGGTATAATAGTTGCCTTTATAGCTCTTTATTTCATAGGTTACTTCTGTACAATACACTGCATCATCTACTGATTGTGCGAACGTAGCGACATTTAAGATGCTCACCAACAATAAGATAAATACTCTTTTCATACTTGTATTTTTATTATTTGTTTAACAATTAACATGCATGGAAATCAAGGTCATCTAAAAGCGATTGATATTTTTGGTAGAATTCGCTTTCTCTGTCTGTATATCTTTCTACTTCAATTTCTTCCTGAGAAAGTAAATCGTTCATTATCGCAATGTCTATTATGCTTGAATCATACGCATTCACGCTTTTTTTATAACCGCTAACCATTATAGAATGACAGTCTTTCTTGAAACGTTTTGAGTCAATCTTATTGGACATTGTTCTACAAGACCCGAAATGAATGACCTTGTCCTTGAAGAAGCCTTTTGCCCAATTTACTAAAGTAGTGAGGGGTATCTTTTGCCCTTCAATCCACAAGCTTTTCTTTTCACCATGGCAGGCGAAATATATAATGTCATATTTATTGAAGTCTTCCTCCTCATCATCACCTTTTGCATGAGTACGAAAGTAGTCAAGATAATACTTTAGGTCCGACTTTGTTCTGAATCTTCTATATATCACCTCACAATCGTATGCCTCTTTTAACCAATTAAGCATTGGCAATGTATTAAGACTAAAGCGATTATTTGGGTTTTGCTCACTATATTCCCATTCCGCTTCTAAGCAGATTATATTATGGCTTGTATGCTGTTTCATAAGTTGTGATTTTATTTGAGAATATTCCATGAACAGCAATGGAGTCCACCTTCCTGTTTGAGGGCTTCAAGAGCATATACGGGGATTATGTTCTCCTTAGGATATTCAGGAAAACGAAGCTCAAATTGGCGGCGCACAGTCTTATCTTCTATGCAATCAGCATTCTTTGAAAGTGCCGGCATGAAGATGTAGTCTTTTGTGCGTATATAGTTTATGTAAGCCCATTGGAAGCGTTCACGACATTTGGCTCCACCAGAAGGCATCCAAAAGTTGTGCATTTTGTTGAAATGTGCCTTCAACATAGATTGGCACTGTTTCATATATTTGGGGTCTGGATATTTTGTGAACAGAAGATTACTATCAGACATATACCTTACAACTCCATCAGAATGACCATATATGCCTTCTTCATCATCCCAGGGTATGAGGAAAACTTCGCATCCGAACAAGCGAGTCAATTCAGCAAGAAGTTTGCTTGCCGAATAGTGAGGGTTAGCCTGAATGACTTTATCCACCATTATAACAGCATTATCGCACTTGATTACGTTCCCGCCATCAACGATAATGTCTGTATCTATCACTTCTGCCTTATCTCCTAAAATTTCGTGAGCAATATCAGCTGCATTTTCTGTCAGCATATCTCTATACTTTGGATTAAGAAGGTAGTCTGGTAGATATTTGAACGCCACAAACTTGTCTGGAGTAACCTGTATCGGCATATAATCCCGAGCCCACATATCTTTTGCACCTCGGAAAAATTCTATTGGATAACCTTTTTCTTTCAGGGTAGATATAGAACGATATAAATCTGGACATACCTGTTCAAGCATGTGAGAAAAGTAAATCGTATTTGTCTGTTGGTCGGTAATCATAATTTATCAGTTTAATTTCGTTATTATTCTTGAAAGGATGATTTACGCCTTAAATGAAATGCCTATTGACGGAAATATATTATTTCGTCAAATCCAGTTCAAGTTCTAAAGTGTCATAACCTCTGTATTGCGGATTGATGCTTCCTAATACTGGAATCTCTACAAATGAGAATATTTTTGAACGTTTACAGATGACCTTAACTTCTATACCATTTGAAGATAATTTGTAACAAGTAGAATTTGAATCAAAACTATCCTCTTCAAAAGTACCTGTAACTTCAAAATGACTATCAATATTAATGCCACCTCGCTCTCGTATTAAGTCTATTTCCGGTAAATCAAGTGATAATTTACCATTAGAATATGAGAGATCTGCGGTAAGATTATTTTTAATAGGCTCTTCCATTATGAATAATGAGCCAAATCTCTGTCCCTTTCGTTTCAGTGTACAGAACATCTTATGAAAGTTATACTCAAAACCCTCACCTCTTGCTATATGATCTAATGAAACACTATTATCTTCCTTGTCCTTATGATAAGAAACCATATCACCCTTGTCATTCCTATACATTTCTATATAGTTAAGTAAGTCAGGTTTGATTGCTCCATCATAATGAAATACGAAAGTGCGTCTTCCGTCATTTGACTCACATCGAAGCGTTGAGTCATCGACCTTTTTAACTGTACCTGTTACAAGTGGATTATAAGGAGGTATCATGAATTCGAAATTGCCCTTATCAAACTTATAATAAATCTCTCGTTGAGTTGGACTATCAATACTCTTAATACCAGCTATCCACAAGCAATTTCTAGGCGAACTAAATACCGTGAAATCTTCTCCCGAACCAATCTTGTGTGCTCTCATAAAATAATTTTTTATATAGCTACCATAGTCAGAACACATTTGAATGTTCATTTTATAGCCATCTATTCCATAATCCGCTTCCTCTGATCCATAATATCCTTCACCATATTTCATCATGTAAGAAAATACCTTGTCCGCAACGGCGTAGTCTCCTGACGGAATATTATCCAGAAGCCCTTCAGAAAAATAATCTAACTCAAAGTCAATCTGATATGACCCTTTCATGTACAAGAACGCTGCCAGATAGATAGCTTCTGCTTCAAGGTCTTTAGTAGAAAGCTCAGTATGCTTTTTCAAATCTGCAACACTTTCCTTAACATACTGTTCAATAGGACTAATACCCGAATTTGCAGGTCTTGTACTAACATCGTTTGCCTGGCGTGAAGGTTCTACAGGCGGAAAAGGTTTGTTTTCATTAACCTTCTCGTTTTTCGAAGACACTTGCTCCTTGGGATTCTTGTCCTCTTTCTTTCCAAAAATGAAATCAAAAAAATCCATATTACTTGTATGATTTATAATTTAAGACTCTGTTCCTTAAACTCTTGTAGTTATAACGGCATTCATGCTGTATTAACCTAAATAGTTCTTCTATTCCACATGAATCAAGATAATCTTTTTGTGTTTGAAAATCAACGAAGTACTCATATGCAATAAGCTTAGCTTGCTCATGCTTCTGAGAAACGATTTCGTTATATGTCTTATCTTCAATATCAACATATCCTCCAGTGTCATTGGGCCAGAATGAAGCGTGCTGATAATATGTTAGAGATTTCATGTTGTATTTCCACCCAGAGGCATATGAAAGTTGCTCTGCTAACTCATTACAATAATGAGCATAATACATATCTGAGATATAGAGTAAATCAGGATTGATTGACATAGGGATAAAAAATCTTGCTATACTACTTATAACCATTGCAGCTCTATTAACATACGCATCCTGTTGAAATAGTTCGTCATTGGTCGTGCAAGACAATTTGGTCAAATAAACATATTGATATTTGAATAATTTTCTTGTCAACTCAATGTTCGATGATGGACACATTAGATGTAATAGCCTAAACGTATTAGCTGCACCAGCTATTCCATAATCACTATTCCAGTAGCGATTCGGGAAATCAACTATTTCTTGGATACTTCTATATAAATAATGCAATCCTTCATTCAATTTCTGACCATAGATATACATTCCTGCAATATCCGCAAGTATATATGGATGATTGTATTTCTTGTATTTAAAAACAATTGAATTCAGGAGAAGTGTCGGTATTTCATGTAGAGCCAAAGAAATACCTCTTGTCCGCCATGGAGAATTAATGTCCTTAAATACCGGTTTCTCGCTTTGGGCATATTGTATATCTTTCACATATTCATCAACATAAGAATCATCAATACAGAGACTTTTGTCAATCGTCGTGATTTCGTATAAATCCTTTTTCATGCATTGATTATGAAGATATAGGCCTAATTGTTTTAACAAAGAAACTATCTCTTCATTTTTATATGTGTTGGCATAATAATCAAACATCATAGGAAAGAGCCAATTGCCATTTTTCGGTTGAAAACATACAGAATGTTCTGAAACGAATCTATCGAATGCTTCTGAATCAATAGATTGAATCTGGGTAAGTATATCTTTTATGTATTGACCCTCTTCCATAATTGATGCTAATTGTGAAATAATATAATGCCACTTTTGAAATTATTTTCCTTCAGGTGGATTTGTTGGCTCGGATTTGTATCTTTACCCAAGAAACAAGAGATTATTTCAAATTCGACTTAGTTATCATATAACACTAAATTATTCCGTTATTAGTTCTCTTTTTTCACAATCTAACAATACCGCAATCTTATCAAGAGTTGGCAATGTTGGCTGAGTGATGTTACTACACCACTTCGATACCGTTACAGACGATACGCCAAGCTGTCCTGCAAGCCAAACACCAGTCTTTTTCTTTTCAACGAGAACTAGTTTTAGGCGGTTTAAATCTTTATGTTCCATGTTTAATAACTTAAATTTGAAGGCAAATATCGGAAAAATATCTGAGAAAAACAAGCATTCTTTAGAAATTTTTAGAGAAAAGACATTTTTGTACATGCATGGAAGACTAATAATACATGTTATCCACGCATTATTCTGTCTTAGAATGATCTTTTAGGGCATCGTGGTATAATAAAAGGGAGTCTCACAATGAAGTGAACCCCGAAAGTTAGACAAAAAACTTTCGGGGTTTATTATGCAAAAGAGAAAGAAGCATGGTTATGCAGAATGTCTGAAGTACATGCAAATGATCAAAGAAGGAACATCCATTCATGCAATTCACATGAAGTATGGCATAAATGAAGACCGCCTTCATGTTCTATGGAACCGCTATCAATCAGACGGGCGTTCTGGTTTATTTAAAAGAAAGAATATAAGGGCAGATTTTGCATTAAAGAAAGAAATCGTGCTTGATATTGAAGAAAATCATTTAACTTTGCACGCAGCTTCGCTCAAATATGGAGCTTGCTCCCAACGAATATCTGTATGGTTACAGCAATACAGAACGGATGGCTTGGCAGCTTTGAACAGCACAAAAAGGCGAGGGCGACCACCAGGTATGGGAAGACCCAAAAAGAACAGTAAACCACTCACAGAACTTGAAAGGCTCCGTAAGGAAGTGCAAGAACTCAAGACAGAGAATGCTCTGCTAAAAAAAGTGAGAGCCTTAGTCGAGGAAAGGAATGCCCGACTACGCGAGATTGGGCAAGGGCCATCGAAGAACTAAGGCGCGAGGGACATCCCCTGCAGTTTATGCTGCATTGGATGAAGATGGCTCGTTCTGTATTCTATTACCATATATCGCATATGGATGACAGCGATGGATATGATAGAATCAGGACTAGTATAAAGCAGATTTATGACAAGAATCATGGGCGCTATGGGTACAGACGAATCTGTATGGAACTGCGCAACAAAGATATAGTCATTAATCACAAGACTGTACAGAAACTGATGAATCAGATGGGACTTAAGGCAAATGCCAAGAAACGGCACTATCACTCCTACAAGGGGGAAATAGGCAAGATTGCTCCGAATGTACTGGAACGTAATTTTTGCGCAGACAGACCCAATCAGAAATGGACTACAGATGTTACACAAGTGTGCATAAATGACAGAAAGCTATACTTGTCGCCCATATTGGATATGTTTGATGGCAGTATTATATCTTACGCTATTTCCAGCAGTCCTAACTTGCAGATGGTAATACATATGCTCAAGAAGGCTTTTAAGAAGTATCCACGACTGGATGGTCTCACACTGCACTCAGATCAGGGCTGGCATTATCAGCATGGCATGTACCAGAAGATGCTGAAAGACCACAATATCACACAAAGCATGTCCCGTAAAGGCAACTGTCTGGACAATGCAATCATGGAGAATTTCTTTGGCCTGATGAAGAACGAACTCTTATATGCTAACAAGTTTGAAAGCATAGAGGACTTTGAAAGGTCATTAAGAAAATATATTGATTGGTATAACAATAAAAGACTAAAATTGAGGTTAAAAGGAATGAGCCCGGCACAATACCGAGCTCACTACTATAGAGAGTTGAATAATTAATGTTTAATTTAATGTCCAACTTTTCGGGGTCACATCA
>JALERM010000096.1 GCA_022764165.1 Eubacterium sp.
GTATCTTTTACAATAACGGCAGTCTTTACCTTATGAATTCTTTTCATTGGGCTTTTTATAATATAATCCTCTTCCTCTAGCCACGAAAAAAATGTGGAAAGGCTTCTACGAATATTATCAATAGTTACCTTTCCACAATTATTTATCGTTTGATACTCTACAAGATATTTTCGTAGCATCTCGGTCGTTATCTTTATGACCGGAATATTTATTGTATCCAACATCTTTTCAATATTACACCTATAATAGCGTATTGTTTTGTCAGAACACCCTTCTAAATGCTTTGCAGTTAAAAACATATCCAGAAATTCCACATTCGTTGTCTGCAAATAATCAGATACAGTATTTTCAGATAACCGTTTTACCAACACCTCTTGTAGTTTCTGCATCTGCGATGCATTTAATACTTCTGCCATGTCATTGATGATGTCATAAATTTCTCTACCCATAAGATCACACTCCTTTTTGAAGGAGTATATCGTAGAAAAATCAGCACATCAACAGATCGTATTACTGAAATTTTTATAAGTAATTTGATGAGCGGTAAGAGCTTTTTTGAAAAGTGGTCCGGAGCAAGCTTGCACTACAGAAGTGCTGCCAGTGAAAGAATCAGCATATGCACTGGATAAAAGGCGTAAAAAGCGGTTTGGATGATTTTGTTGTGCGGTCCCTGTTTCCCCTTGTACAGCCAGATGGGGACGAGTGCCAGACATGCCATTGACTGTTGTACAATGAATATTTCATGCCCAAAGATTTGTACCGGAACGGAGAGACCTCCGATTAACACCGAGTTAATCCAGCACAGTCCAACAAATTGTCCCAGAAGGCACCACCATTTTCTTCCACGGAACAGGTAGAAAAGCAGTACCATCCATATTCCATATCCAAAATAATCTACCATAGCAAGGAAACCCAGCACATAGCCTGCGGCTGCTGAAAGCAAAAAGACGATAATCGTCAGCAGAGGCTTTCCTTTATGGCGCGTTTTTTCAATGCCGGTAATAAACAAAAGTCCCAGCAGGAATGTCCAAAGTACATTTTGATGGAAGGGATAGATCAGGCTGCCTCCGTACATCAGGTTGAAGGGCAACTCAGATAAAATCGCCCAAAAGAGCAGCCGTCCCAGATACTTTTTCAAATTGCGGGTGTGGAAATAGCCCTCCACCAGCATAAAGGCAAAGATGGGGTAAGCAAGCCTGCCTACCCAGGTGAGCCAGGCGTATTGGGAAAGAATAGTCGCCCAAAAATGGTCGCACAGCATAAGAAGCATGGCGATGATATGTAGTGTAAAGGAACTGATGCCCTGAAAAGTTCCATTTTTTTGTTGAGATGATTGGCTTTAGTGAAATATACGAATTAACTTCATGATAGAGATTTTCTCCTTTAACTTTTTGTATTCATCCTCTTTCGGTGAAAAGTTGCCTCTCCAAACTGAAAGTTACTTAATAGATAACTGCTTATCTCTTATCTTTAAACATGCCTCAATATGCATAATCCAATGTCTTGAAAACGGCATCTGTATCAATCCCTTTACATCTTTTCCACACCAGTAATCAATTAACCAATATGCGTTTTCATCACCACTCACTACATTTAGCATCTCCAACTGCTTTCTTTTTTCGTCAGTGATTTTCTCTTTAATATCACTATATGCAAGAGCTTTTAAAACTTGTGTCGTAGATGTATCAACATCAATTATGTAATTATATAATTCTTCAATAGACAATTTTTTTGAAAACTCACTTATTTCTTCTTTTACAAGTTCGTTTGCAGTTGTAATAATCGGAGAATTTATGCGTCTTTGATAATCTCCTTTAAATAATACTTGTTCATCATCAGAAATAAGTGTATGTGCAACAATATCTTCAATGCGAAAAATATGCCAAAGAGAATAGGCAATCGTTTTACTATGATACCCTTTTGCATTCATATATGGCATTGCACTAAAATCATCAAATGATAATTCCGTCTTAAACTGTAGAATTTGTTTCATAAGTTCTTCACGGAGTGTAAGCAATGTATCTATACCTGTTGAAAAGTTATCTTTTTTCTTAATCTGTAATTGCATAGTCTTATTCATTTCTGACCATTCTTTATTCATAAAAACCTCCATGAAATTCAAATTTTCCGTTTCCTACAAACGGTCTTGGCAGCATCACAACTGCATGATTTCATTTGCGATCATAGCCACCGTTTTTCCATTAGTATCAATTTTTATCGTGTTGAGTGTTTCATACATCAGTATTCTTGCTATGCTTCTTTCAATTACATCTTCAGAACGAATACCTTTTTCCACATCTTTAGTCAATCTCCTACATAAATTGGCTTCATCAGCAATAAGTGAAACACATTTCACCTCACAGTTTTGTGTATCCAGCTTTTCCAAGATAGAATCTATGATAGACTGTTGATGCATTACCCAGCAGAAAATCACATTTTCATAAGCAGAGCAATGCAAAAAGTTATTTAGTAAGTAGCAAATATTATCTGTCACCATTGCTTTGGTTTCATTGGTTACTTGGAATGGGTTTGCATCCCAACACCAATCCCCATCAAGAAATACGCTATTGGGTAAATCAGATTTTAGTTGCTGGCTAACAGCAGTTTTGCCAACTCCCATTGTTCCGCCGATTATATATAAGTTTTTCATATCCTCTCATCCAAAAATTCCGATTTTTCTCTCTGTTCAACTGCCTGTCAAACTTGAATTTCTTACTGTTTATCATCCGATACAGAATCAACAACAGATATATAAATCACTCCACCAAGCCTTGCAGGATATGTTTCTTCAATGTCATCATTATATGTCACTTCAATAATGTCACCCACTTCTGGCTCTGGTGAGGCATTCATGTGTTCCACCGAAATCACAAACTTATCGGAAGAACTTAATTCATCTTCACCTTCAAGAGGTTCCACAATCATTGTGCCGTTTGTAATCTCCAATACTGTACCTGTCATCTTATATGTTTCTGCTGCTTTCTTTTTTCTATATGATTCAGAAGACCTATATGCTGAGAATAGCATTATTCCAGATATTGTAAATACAACAATCACACCAATTACTAATGCTAATTTTCTCTTCATAGCAAATCACCTCCGCATCAAATTCCAATTCATCAAATACATATTTTTCTTTGCAATTAATGTTAACATAAAAATAAGTTGATGTATACTTTTTCATAAATATACATCAACTTATTTTACAAATATACTTTGCCTACAGTCTGAAGTCGCCATAACTGGCGGCTTGTTGAAATCAGAATAATCTCATTTTTTTCATTTTTCTTTTCTTTTTGATACGATTGAAACAGAACAGCCACACTGCGGCAGCAATCAGCGGCAGGTATAAAAGTACGATCGACCATTTTCCTTTTTTCTCGGGAAGCTGTTCATCATCATTCTCTATGACCTGAATGTCGTCTTCGAGATCTTCCATTTCTTCTGTTCCATCATTACTATCATCAAATAACCGTACACCAGATGCATTTTCCTCTGTGATGATTACCGGTTTTGTCACTGTAGTTGAATCATCGGCAGGAGCCCCCTCATCTTCCGTCATTACATTTTCTACCGTTTTTGCATTTACTACTTCTGTACTCTCTGAAAAAACATGAGGCGTAACAATGACATCTTTCGTGGAAGTACTTGTCTGTTCCACACTTTGAGACATATCCTTATTTTCATTGTCGTCAAATGTCGTAACTGTACTGACATGTCCTGCAGCTGTCTGAGAGAGCACTGTCGTGTTCTTATTACCTGCTAACTGAGGAGAACTTCCTGCAGAAGTATTTGCGGTACTGCCATTATATTGCAGCTTCGTCTGATAAGAATCTCCACATACCGTGCATTGATACTGCATGATGCCGTCCTTTTCTTTTGAAGCTTTACTCAATACAGTCCCCTGGTCCCAGACATGCCCTTTTGCAGGCATCCGATACGTCGTATATTCGTAAGTGTCGCCACAATCCTCACAGACACAAAACGTCCTTTCATATCCATCTTTCGTACAGGTCGGCTGTTTGATGTCTTTGATATAGGTATAGGAATGACCCTTTGCACTGATTGTCTGGCTGTCTTTTACGGCACTGCATTTTGTACAATGGATCGACTGGCTTCCATCCGTTGTACAGGTGGCCGCTTTATCAACCGTATAAGAATCATTCCATACATGACCGGATGCATTTACATCCTGAAATTCAGTGAAACCACAGACAGAACACACTCTTTTCTTAGAACCTTTTCCTGTGCATGTTGTTGCAACTGTTGTTTCAATCCAGGAGCCAAATTGATGTCCTTTTGCCTGCCCGGAAGACACATTTATACGGCTGAGTTCTTTTTGGCATACGCTGCAATACACAACAGAATCATAATGTCCATTTTCTGTACATGTGGCTGGATGGATATTCTCCTGTATGGCTGTTCCTGCGTGATGCTCTGCCAAAGGAATCTCTGTTTCAGATGAATGGACTACAGAACCACAATCCATACACCTCGTTACCACAGTTTTTTTACCGGGTTGTATACATGTTGACACTATTGTAGTTTCTTCATCAACTGTATGGACATGTCCCGTTGCTTCTGTCTCTCCAAAGCATTCTTGAAAGTAGTAGAATCATCTCATTTGAAATGATCAAAAAAAAGGTATGAAAAACTGTGTATATCTATACTCAAAGGGCTGACAGCCCTTATAAAATGGCTTTTTCTTTTAAATAATGATATATTGAAAGCATCTATCGATGCTTTAGTCACCGCTATCAATAATCGATAAAACGATTTGTAAATAACAGGGCACAAAAAATAAGCAAAGATATCTGGAAACAAGTATCTTTGCTTATTTATTTGATCCGAATATATTATTTCCTTCGATTTTTTCCCGTACTAATATAGTAATCATTCTTCTGCTTATACATTTCTGCATCAGCGATCTTCAGAACTGAATCAAAATCTGTATCCATTTTATCTTTATAAACAACACCTATGGAAGCTGTTGTACCCAGACGAATACACGCTAAATTATGTTTCTCTTCAAAATCTTTTTTAGCAATATCTGTCAATACTGCAATAAACTCGTCTCCGCCAATTCGATAAACCTGTTCATCCCCAAACACAGATTTCAAAGTATCCGCAGCCCTAAGAATGAATCTGTCACCAGCATCATGTCCTTGATTGTCATTAATCTCTTTTAATCCGTTCAGATCACACATAACGACACCTAAAGACTTGTTTGTATTATGTTTCATTGAATAAACCCAATCAAGTGCTTTTCTGTTTTTACAATTAGTAAGCTGGTCATGAAGGGAACTATACTCCAGATTTTTCGCATTGTCTCTAAGTCTTATCAAAAACGAAACGACAAATTCCATCATTCCAATGAGATCAGCAATATCATTTAACAATTCTTTCGGCGGATTATCAACTCCATAAAAACCAACCATCTTTCCTTTAATCACAATCGGTCCTGCAACAAGAGTATTCACGCCCTGAGGCTTTAACAAATCATAGATGGCTTCGTTATGCTTTCTATATTCCTCAATATCATGAATTACGATATTATTAAATTTTTTATATTGCTCATACCATATTTCAATGATTCCTTCATATGGAACATTTTGCAGGTTATCTATTTCTTTAGAAACACCTTCTTTACACCACTCGTAAGTATTATCAAAAGTTCCATGACTATTTTCTTCAAATATATATGCTCTGTCAGAGTGCAGTTTTTCTCCGATATACTGAACTAATTGAGTAAGTACCTTATCAGGGTTCTCCTCTGATGAAGAATACCTGACCATGTCGGTAATAAAAGTCTCATAATTACTTATTCTTTCCTGTGATACTTTTTCGATTTCTGCTAATGATTCGACTTCGTTCTGATACAATAATCTCTGCAGCTTACTTCGCATAATGGCAGAGGTGACAAACATACTGAGGATTCCATAAGGAATCACATCCAACAGATTATATGTAAAAATCAAATCATTCTGTGTAAAATACGCAATAATAATATAAACAATTATACTGAACAATATCAGTACATTCATCACATAAGCTCTGGCATTGAATATGAGCGGAACAGCAATAATCAACACGATATAGCTGACTGTAAGATCCTGAGGAGAGACTACTGTTCCCATTACAATTCCATACGATAACAGAATCGCAAAAAAAGTATATACTAATACCTCTTTCACTCGAATATCATTTGTTTTGACATGAGAAGCTCCCCAGATGAGCAGAGAAATAATACCATAAACAATATACAGTATTAGATTTTTTCCTATGCTTGGTGAAAGCATACTCACAATTGCCATAACGCCAAAGGCAATCAACGCAATAAAGGAAAAGAAACGCAATCCCTTCCAATTTTCTTTCCATACATCTTCTTTTACCCTGCTGTAATCTTCCCTGTTAATCGAGAAAAATGAGTATAACTCCTTCATGAAGCATTACCTCCTATGTATCTTCATCGCGAATATTCTATCACATTCGGATTGACAAATCTACCATATTATAGTGACAGCACAAAAAAGACTACCAGGCCTCTATTCTTCAGAAATCCTGGAAGTCTTTTTAAGATTCTTAATTCTATTACTGGACAGTAAATTAATTCTGGCTGTTAATATAGTTTACCAGACCTTCAGCTTTGATAATCTTCTGCATAAATTCTGGAAATGCCTGTCCCTTGAATTCTGTTCCCTTTGTCTTGTTGTAAATCATTCCGCTGTCAAAATCCACTTCTACGTCATCTCCGGCTTCAATTCCTTTGGCAGCTTCCGGACATTCAATGATCGGAAGTCCGATATTGATGGAATTGCGATAGAAAATTCTTGCAAATGTTTCTGCAATGACGCAGCTGACACCGGCTGCTTTAATGGCAATCGGAGCGTGTTCTCTGGAAGAACCGCAGCCAAAATTTTTATTTGCAACGATAATATCGCCTTTTGTTACGTTATGAACGAATTCTTTATCGATATCTTCCATACAGTGTGTGGCAAGTTCAGCCGGATCAGAAGAATTCAGATAACGTGCAGGAATAATTACATCAGTATCAACATTGTCGCCGTATTTAAATACTTTACCTTCTGCTTTCATGCTCATTTCCTCCTATAATCCCAATTCTTCCGGCGCTGAAATCTTTCCGGTAACTGCACTGGCAGCTGCAACTGCCGGACTTGCCAGATAAATTTCAGAATCCACATGTCCCATACGTCCCACAAAATTACGGTTTGTTGTGGAGATACATCTCTCATTTTCAGCAAGAATACCCATATAACCGCCCAGACATGGTCCACAGGTTGGTGTACTGACAACTGCACCTGCTTCGATGAAGATCTTCAGAAGCCCTTCTTCCATCGCCTGCAGATAAATGCTCTGTGTGGCCGGAATTACGATGCAGCGAACTCCTTTTTTCACTTTGCGCCCTTTCAGAATACTTGCTGCTGTTCTCAGGTCATCAATACGTCCATTGGTGCAGGAACCGATGACAGCCTGGTCGATCACGACATCTTCTTTGATTTCATCAATTGTTTTTGTGTTTTCCGGAAGATGCGGAAATGCGATCGTTGGACGAAGGGTACTCAGATCAATCGTATACTCTTCATCATAAACTGCATCCTCATCTGCCTCAAATACTTTCCAGCTCCTTTTGGAATGTTCTTTCATATATTCTTCTGCCAGCTCATCAACAGGGAAAATACCATTTTTTCCGCCTGCTTCAATTGCCATATTTGCAATAGTAAAACGGTCATCCATAGAGAGATTTTTTATACCCTCTCCCACAAATTCCATAGATCTGTACAGAGCTCCATCTACACCAATCATACCGATGATGTGCAGAATAACGTCTTTACCACTTACCCATTTGGATGGTTTTCCTACAATATTAAATTTGATAGCAGATGGTACTTTAAACCATGCCTTACCGGTAGCCATACCTGCAGCCATATCGGTACTTCCCACACCAGTGGAAAATGCTCCCAGGGCTCCATATGTACATGTATGAGAGTCGGCACCGATAATCACGTCGCCTGCTACAGTCAAACCTTTTTCTGGCAAAAGTGCATGCTCGATTCCCATCTCTCCCACATCAAAATAATTGGTAATATCATGCTTGCATGCAAACTCTCTGACGCATTTGCAATGCTGAGCGGATTTGATATCTTTATTCGGAATAAAATGATCCATGACAAGGGCAATCTTATCTTTATGGAATACAGACTGGTTGTCCAGCTTTTTCATCTCATTGATTGCCACCGGTGTGGTAATATCATTTCCCAGAACCAGATCCAGATCCGCCTCGATCAGCTGCCCTGCTTTCACCTCCGGAAGGCCGGCATGCGCTGCCAGAATCTTCTGAGTCATCGTCATTCCCATGATTTCTATCCTCCTGCATTATCAAACGTTCACATTCTTTTCTTTGTACAAAACGTACATTGTTCTCTTTGTATTGTATTATAGCACCCGCTCTGCTATAATACAAATATATAATACGAATATATATTATGAATCTCAGTTATAGAAAAACAAGAAAACCAAGGAGGTTCCTTATGGAACAGCATTTATCGCAGTACCGTATTTTTTATGCCGTTGCGAAAGCCGGCAACATCTCCCGGGCTGCCAAGGAGCTTTTCATCAGCCAGCCAGCCATCAGCAAATCCATCAGCAAACTGGAAGAGAGTCTGGGCGTCACACTTTTTACCCGGGGTTCCCGCGGGGTTCAGCTGACCTGCGAAGGCCAGGTCCTCTATCACCATGTCAGCAGCGCGTTTGACACCTTAAACCGGGG
>JALERM010000121.1 GCA_022764165.1 Eubacterium sp.
CCGTTCAGATTAGATTCTTATATTTGAATCTGATCCAAACGAGCATCTCGCTTGCCATGCCTTAGCATGTCAAAGGAAGCTCCAGTGGAGGTTTCTTTGACTTAGCTACAGCTAATGAAATATTCTATTGTTTCAGCTAATAGAAGTTTGCAGAAGTTCCTTTCAGAGAAGGATTTTACACCGCTTTACCCTGTTTTACATCCCCAATCTGAGGTTTCAATAGGAACGAACCCCGATGTTAGCAGGAAGTCCATTTTTTCCCGTTTGCAAAACAGTATTTTTGATTAGCTGCCAGCTAACGAAAATTACTTCAAATTAGCTGGAAATTCATTCCCTGCCTGCCTTTTCTTATCTCATCGAAAAGAAAAAAGCGGCTCATGATATAGCATTTTCTGCTAATCATTACCGCTTTTTTAGTAACCGTCCCCTGCGGGAATCGAACCCACAGCTAGCGCTTAGGAGGCGCTTGTTTTATCCGTTAAACTAAGAGGACATTACCGATTTTTGGCTTAAACACTGGGTTTTTGCCACTTTGGTTCGGTAACCGTTTTATGATTTTCAGCTAATTTTGATTAGCTGGACATCATCAGATTATTCATTTTATTAACAGTAGAGCATCCGCCAGAATGGGGAAAGCTTCGTTGTTAATTTTGTCTCTTCCAGAATCGATTCGAACTCCAAGCTCTTTTTTCTGTTTTCCCTCAGGGTTCAGCCGCGGCTCCTTCTTAGGAGGCGCTTGTTTTATCCATTAAACTAACAGGACATTGCAGACTTTAGCTTACTATACAACCACGTCTGCAATAACATATTCTACTATAATACTTTCAAAAACACAAGCCCTTATTTTACATTCCTTCTGAATCCGCAAATTCCTGTATCGCTTCTATGGTCTCCTGATATGCCTGTGTTACTTTCTCCAGAAGCAGTTCTGCTCCCTGCGGGATTTCTCCTGCTCCGCCTCTGAGCAGCTCTGTCAGTTCTTCTGTGGGAATACTCAATCTCTTTAATCCCAGATTCTGGCATACTCCTTTCAGGGTATGTGCGGCCCTAAATGCCTCTTCTCTATTTTCTGCTTTCATTCCTTCACAGAGATTCTGGTAGCTGTCATCTTTTAAGAATTTTACCACAAACCGTTTCACCAGTGATTCTGTCATCAGACGCTTCACCACATCATTAAAATCTCCACCCATTTTTTCATAACATTCCTGTACTGTCATCTCATTTTCTCTCCTTTTGTATTTTTTATTTTACTGCACAGTTTGTAGCCTCTCCAGTCAGAATATCCAATCCATGCCCCAATTCACTGATTATATACTCCAGGCATTCTCTCACGGCTTTCGGACTTCCCGGAAGATTCACGATCAATGTCTGTTTTCTGATTCCGGCTTCACTTCTGCTGAGCATGGCACGTTTGGTAAACTGCATGCTGTACGCTCTCATAGCCTCCGGAATCCCAGGTACTCTTCTTTCTGATACATTCAGGGTTGCTTCCGGCATACAATCTCTCGGCGAAAATCCTGTTCCTCCGGTAGTCAGAATCAAATCTGCCAGATTTTCATCCGCAATTCTTATCATTTCTTTCTCGAGATTTTTTCTCTCGTCAGGCAAAATAGTTTGAGAAATTATCTCATAACCATTTTTTTCTGCTATTCTGCGAATTTCCGGTCCGCTCAGATCTTCTCTCTCTCCCCTGTATCCGCTGTCACTGGATACAATAATAGCAACTCTCCTATGATTCATTCTATCCTCCAATCTGCCACATCATACGATTCTCTGTATCTTCGTTCTGCTGCTTTCCAAACTGATGTCCCTGCGGTTTCTTTCTGACAACATCTTCAATAGCCGCACGGATACATTCCTCTGATTCATTCTGCCGAAGCAGTTTTTTCAAATCAGTTCCCGTCTCATACTGAAGACACGGTTTTAAAAATCCTCCTGATGTCAAACGGACACGGTTGCAGCTGTCACAGAATTTATGGCTTACAGCACTGATAAATCCAATTTTACCACAGAATCCTTCAAATTGATAATAATGTCCCGGACCGTTTCCCGGAGCCTTTTCGGAATTCTGGCACTCACCAAACCGAAGTTTCAATTCTCTGAGTACCGCCTCCTCGCTCTGTCCCTCATATTGTTTTCCAAGTCCAATGGGCATCATCTCTATAAAACGCACATGTACGGGATATTTTTTTGCAAGCATTGCCATATCGGTAATATTCTGGTCCTCTATTCCCATAGGCACACAATTGATTTTCAGCGGAATCTGTGGATATTCCAACGCCTTATGAAATCCCTGCAGCACATCTTCCAGGCCATTTCTTCTGGTTATTTTTTCAAACAGCTGAGGGTTCAATGTATCAAGACTGATATTGATTCCATCGATACCTGCCGATACCAGTTCATCCATTTGATCATATAAAAATATTCCATTGGTTGTCAGCGTTACCTGATGAATTCCTGAAACCTGTTTTAATTTTTTCACCAGAAAAGATAGATTCTTCCTCACCAGAGGCTCGCCTCCTGTAAGCCTTATTTTATGAATCCCCAGAGAGGCGAAAATGCCCGCTAAATCAATTATTTCTTCATAACTGAGGATTTCTTCATGAGACACCGACAATGTGCCTTTTTCAGGCATACAGTACGTACAGCGAAGATTGCATCTGTCTGTAACAGAAATCCGAATATAATCAATCGTTCTGCCATACCCATCAATCATATGAAAAATCCCCGCTTTTTCCTCCTGTCTTTGTCAGCAGATGAACCTCACTGATTTCCATCCTTTTATCTATTGCTTTACACATATCATAGATTGTCAGCAATGCAACAGTAACTGCCGTGAGAGCTTCCATCTCCACCCCTGTCTTTTCTTCTACTTTCACCACAGAGGTTGCATAAATAGCCATTTCTTCATAATCAAGACGAAAATCAATCGTACATTTACGGATACAGAGTGGATGGCACATGGGGATCAGAGACCAGGTCTGCTTAGCAGCCATAATACCGGCCACACGGGCGACTCCCAGTACATCACCTTTTTTTATATTTCCCTGGGCAACAGCTTCTAAAATCTCCTGATTAACTTTTATTTTTCCCTGTGCAGAAGCGGTGCGTACCGTCACATTTTTCCCCGATACATCCACCATCACAGCATTTCCGTCAGAATCAAAATGATTCCATTCCCCGTTCATTTGCTCACACCTTTCCAAAACTGCACGCAGGATATCTGCAAGTTTCACATCCCAGACACAATCCTCCATGTCCCAGTCTTGTAATATCTTTTCTTGTAACCGGAACCTTTGCAGCCACTCTGGGAAGTATCAGATCAAAAATTGTTGTTTTCGCATACATGACACATCCGGGAAGCCCCATTACCGCAGTTCCATCTTCATAATACGCCAGACAGAACATTGCCCCCGGAAGCACCGGAGCTCCATAAGAAATCATTTTTGCTCCGCTTTCTCTTATGGCACCAGGAGTCTGATCATCCGGATCCACACTCATGCCGCCTGTTGCAATGATCAGTTCACACCCCTTTTCCTTCAGGGTCAAAATTGCTTCTTTTATTTTTTCTTTTTCATCGTTTACGATGATATGTTCTTCTGTTTTTATTCCATACTGTTCCAGTTTTTGAATCACCACCGGAGTGAATTTATCCTGAATTCTGCCATAATAAACCTCATTTCCGGTTGTCACAATACCGGCTTTTTTCAACTGATACGGAAACAGCCTGCACAGAGGTCCATCCCCGGCTGCCTTCTTCACCAGTTCCATTTTTTCCTTACTGATAACCAGAGGTATCACACGGGTGCCCAGCAATTTATCCCCCTTCTTTACCGGTGTGTTCGTATGCCGGGATGCGATCATAATCTGATCAATATCATTGACAGCATCCAGCCTTTCTACATCGATGCAAAACAATCCATCACAGGAAGATGACAATTCTATCTTTCCCTCTTTTACCGGTGAAGGATTCATATGTTCATTGATACATACGTCGCACAAAATCTGAGCCGCCTCATTTTCATGATAAACAGTATCATCTTTTTCCCATACATACAGATGATCTTTTCCAAGACTCAATAATACCGGAATATCATCCTCCTTCACAATATGTCCCTTCCGAAACCTTGCATCTTTGGTAATACCTGGAATAATCTGTGTGATATCATGACACAGCACCTGTCCCACCGCATCTTCGGTTCGAATTAATTTCATAAATTTCTACTCCCTTTCTCAGCCTTTATTCCGGATATAACAAAAGCACATTCTGTGATGATATGCCCAGCTTCTCCGGCATATTCTGCAGTCCTCTGTCCTTTGTTACCCGCCACCAGAGATCAGGCGTATATTCTCTCTGATTCTCGTAACGAAAAAGGATTCTCACTTCAAAAGGTTCTTCCCTTTTCCCGGAATATTTTACAGGAAATACATTTTCTCTGGCTTTTGGATGGAAATAATGTGCCCGGATTCCCACAGCACACACAGAATCACCCACCGGATATCTGGTTTGAAGACAGATTCCCCAATCAGGAACCTCCACTTCATACTCTCCCTTTTTCTGTGCAGCAGCTATATTTTTACATCCTGTAAGAATCGCCGCAGTCCTTGTCCCCGGGTCTGCAAAAACATCTTTTGTATTTCCCATTTTCAGAATTCTGCCATTTCCCATAACTGCCAGTTGTCCACAGAGATAATACACTTCATCCCTGCTGTGACTTACCATCAATACATCTTTTCCATATGTATGTAATATTTCCCTCAGCTGGGTCTGCAGTTGTTCACGCAGATAAGAATCCAATGCACTGAACGGTTCATCCAACAAAAGCAGTTCCGGCTGACTGACCAAAATCCTGGCCAGAGCTGTTCTCTGCTGCTGTCCTCCGCTCAGCTGCCGGGGATACTTTCCACGGCAATTTTGTAACTCCATAACATCCAGAATTTCTTCCAGTTTCTTATACTTTACTTCCTTTTTCTTTTCTCTGCACAAACCACACAGAATATTCTTTTCCACTGTCATATTAGGAAACAATGCATAATTTTGAAACAGATAACCTACTCTCCTGTCCTGAGGCCGCAGATTAATCCTCTTTCCACTATCATACAATACTCTGCCGTTTAACACAATCCTTCCTTCATCCGGTTTTTCAATACCTGCGATGCATTTGAGTGTCATGCTTTTTCCACATCCGGAAGCTCCCAGAAGACCGGTTATCCCCAATTCGTGTTCCATATCCACACTGAGCCGAAAATTTCCCACTCTCTTTTTTATATGAACAGAAAGACTCATACTCCACCTGCTTTTTTATTATTTTTTTCCAAAAGATTGACCGCCAAAAGAATCACCGCTGAAATCAACAGATTAAGCATCACCCACAGAAATGCTTCTGTTTCATTATCAGTTCTCCACAATTGATACACTGTTGTCGAAATTGTTGCTGTTCTTCCCGGTACGTAACCGATCAACATACTGGTAGCTCCATACTCTCCCAGTGCACGGGCAAATGCCAGTACTGTTCCTGCCAGAATCCCCTGACGGCAGGCAGGCATCCGGATTCTCCAGAAAATGTAAGTATTGGATAACCCCAGTGTCTGACCAGAATATGCCAGTGCGGGATCAAAACTTTCAAAAGCTCCTCTCGCTGTCCGATACATGAGAGGAAATGCAACTACAGCCGATGCCACAATCCCACCGTACCATGTCATTGCTACTTGAATTCCCAGTCTCCCGAGAAATATACCCAACGGTCTTTTGGGACCCAGCAGAACCAAAAGCAAATATCCGCAGACAGTTGGCGGCAATACCATGGGCAGAGTAAATAACACATCCAGAATTCCCTTCACCGTTCTGGGAAGTTTCGCCACATAGTAAGCCATAAAAATACCCGATAAAAATACTATGATACAGCTGCATGCTGCTATTCTCAAAGAATTCCAGAGAGGATACCATTCCATATGTAACCTCCTTCTTAACCGACTCTTGAAAAACCTACTTTTTCAAAAATCTTCATACATTCATCCGTCTGCAGAAAATCAAGAAACTCTTTTGCTTCCTCCTGATGCTCACCTGTTTTCATCACTGCAGCCGGATAGATTACCTGACCACACATCTCTGGTGTTGCATAGGCCGTCACCTTCAGCCCTGCCGAATATGCATCTGTACAGTAGATGATACCACAATCAACACTTCCCTCGGATATCTGCGTTGTCACTTCCTTCACATTGCTGCCATAAGAAATAACACCTGAAGATGCAAGCTTTTCTTCATCCAATTCATAATAATTCAGAATTTTCCTGGTATACTGTCCAACCGGAACATCACTGTTTCCCATCGCCATCAAAACATTTCCATCCTTTAAAGCCGCTGCCAGGTCATCAAAACTTTGAATATCTGACTTGTTTTCATCACTGACACAAAGGGTTACTTTATTTTCAAGAATATCTATGTGCGTATCCTGCTGAACCAAATCCAGTCCTTCTGTATTTGCCTCTTTATCTGCACTGCTGTCCATCTGATTCATCTGCAGCTGTCCTGCGGAGATAAACAGATCACATTCTGCACCCTCCTGAATCTGTGTTTTCAAAGTCCCGGACGAATCAAAATTGAATATCAGCTTGACTTCCGGACGCTCCTTTTGGTACAGCTCACTAATCTCCGTCAGTGTTTCTGTCAGGGAAGCCGCCGCAAATACTGTAACCTCTACAGTCTCCTTCTTTTCCATTTCCGAAACAGGTGCCTGCTCCCCCTTTTTGGTTCCGCACGATACCAACCCCGGCACCAGCATCCCCAACAACAACATTGTTACCATTTTCTGTTTTGTTTTTTGTTTCATTTCTTTCTCCTTTCTTTTTCAGAAATATTAGCAGTTTTCAGCACTGAGGATCAGTGCAGCTGCCATCTATTATAAAACGTGGATTTACACGTTTTATACCCAAAATGAAACGGTAATCAATATTGTTTACATTATAACAAACTGCCTGTTGCTTCTCAAGTGTTACTATTCATCCTTTCAGGCTTCATCGTAAAAAACCGGGAAGAGCAGCACAGCATGCTTCTCTTCCCGGTCCTCCTGTTTCAGAACTTAACACAAATTTTTTATGACAATAATTAGAAATTCAGGTTCCCCTGCAGCCAGATAATTCCTTTGAATCTTCTCCCAATCTCCGGCTGTCCCATCAAGTCTTTTTTATTTATACAGACATCAAACTGTACCCCATTGCATTCAATGGTGAGCTGGTACAGTTTTTCACCAGTCCTCTCATTAACCGTTTCCATCTGTTCCACAATTTCACCCATCACGTTATAGCGGTCGCATTCCATTCCATATGGCATGAAATAAGTATCCACAATAGAAAATACATCTTCCTCTTCTATTCTTCTGGAAATCATAGAATAGATATCCATATCTTCCATCGTCAGACTTTCCATCGCTTCCTCGCTGCCATTACGGGCATCAGCAATTAATTTTGCTCTCTGTGTACTGAACTGTCGGTCTTTTTCCATCTGTTCTATATTCTTCTGTATGGGCAGTAAAATTTTGCCTTCCGCAGAGAGTGCAGACAAAGTAACTGAAGAAGACTGACTGCCGGCATTGCCTGCATATTTTTCTTTCAAATATTTTCCGGCATTCGCAAGATAAAAAATCAGAGTCACTCCTATTCTTACATCGTCACATGCTCCTGAAAAATTTTCTTTCTCCGACCTGCGTTCAACCATCACATCTTCTCTTGTTGTGATCCCGGTTCCCCGAAAAAATGGAAAATAATACTCCATCTGGAATTCATCATTTTCATCATATTCACCGCATACCGTAATTCCGCAATCGTAACCAAATGATTTTGACATTTCCGCAAACAGACGATGATTATCATCCTCATCCACAATAATTTTCTCATCGTAATTGTGAATCACATCATCCAACAAACGGTACAGATCTTTTTTAGAAATATCGGAAAATCCCACTGCTCTCAGATAGCTGTGCATAGAAGCACCTCCTTTCTTGCTGCTGCTTTCTTCTTGATTATTCTTATTCTGATTATTTATGTTTTGGTACAATTTTTTCAATTCCACCCATATATGGCTGAAGTGCTTTAGGAATAGTTACACTTCCATCTGCATTCAGATTATTCTCCAAAAATGCGATCAGCATTCTCGGAGGTGCTACTACTGTGTTATTCAGTGTGTGTGCAAAGTATTTTCCATTTTCTCCATTGACACGGATTTTCAGTCTTCTTGCCTGTGCATCTCCCAGATTGGAACAGCTTCCCACTTCAAAATATTTCTTCTGGCGAGGAGACCATGCTTCCACATCTACAGACTTCACTTTCAGATCTGCCAGGTCACCGGAGCAGCATTCCAGCGTACGAACCGGAATATCCAGAGAACGGAACAAATCAACAGTATTCTGCCACAGCTTATCAAACCACATCATACTGTCTTCCGGCTTACATACAACAATCATTTCCTGTTTTTCAAACTGATGGATACGATATACCCCTCTTTCCTCCAGACCATGTGCACCCTTTTCTTTGCGGAAGCACGGAGAATAACTGGTCAGTGTTCTTGGAAGAGTTTCTTCCGGAAGAATCGTATCAATAAATTTACCAATCATAGAATGTTCGCTGGTTCCAATCAGATACAGATCCTCTCCTTCAATTTTGTACATCATAGAATCCATCTCAGCAAAGCTCATTACGCCGGTAACCACATCGCTGCGGATCATGAACGGAGGCACGCAATAGGTAAACCCTCTGTTAATCATAAAATCTCTGGCATAGGAAATAACTGCAGAATGGATACGGGCAATATCGCCCATCAGATAATAGAAACCATTGCCTGCTACTTTTCTCGCACTGTCCAGATCAAGTCCATCAAAGCTTTCCATGATCTGTGCGTGATACGGAATTTCAAAATCCGGCACTACCGGTTCTCCATAGCGCTGTACTTCCACATTTTCGCTGTCATCTTTTCCAATCGGAACGGATGCATCGATAATATTGGGAATTATCATCATATTCTTTTTGATTTTCTCTTCTACTTCTTTTTCTCTTGCAGAAAGTTCTTCAATTCTTGCACCGGATGCAGCTACCTGTTTTTTAACTTCCTCTGCTTCATCTCTTTTTCCCTGTGCCATCAAAGCACCAATCTGTTTGGAAATTTTATTTTTATTCGCACGTAATGCTTCTACTTCCTGTTTGATACTTCTATTTTCCTGATCTAATGCAATCACTTCATCTACTAACACAAGTTTCTGATCCTGAAACTTTTTACGGATATTTTCTTTTACAATTTCCGGATTTTCTCTGACAAATTTAATATCTAACATAATTTCCTCCCTAATGAAAAGACACTCTTCTGAAATCTTATGACGTTAACCTATTTTATACTAGTATTGCCGATTTTTCAAGCATTCCATACGTTTTTTTACAAATTAAAAAGGATCATACACTATGACCCTTTTTAATATTTTTCACGATATTTATCATGCTTCCAATTCCACTTCATCAAAATGAACTGCGTGTCGGAGTGCATCCATTTCTTCCGAGCTGAGCAATATATAAGATTCCCCATTTACAATTTCTTTAATATAGAAGAAACAGTTATCCCGGCTGTGGATTGCATTCAAGATAAAACCTGTATTTTTTTCATCCAGCATAGCCAATGCAAAACTTAATTTTCCACCCACATCATCAAAAGCATCATATTTTACAATTCCATACTTGGTCAATGTTTTGCCGGTGTTTTTCTGCAAAGCACGCATTTTCAGTACAATATCTTCATTTGCAGCAGATAGCCTGTCCACTTCTTTCAATTTCTGGGCAAATTGTCTTTCAAGGCTCTGTCCATCAGCGCCTTTCATAAACATAGCGTATCGTCTGTTCATCCGGTGCAGTCCCAACGACATATTTAATATGATGACAATTAATATCAATACTAATATCATCAGCATCACAACCAGAATACCCAAATCTATTCCAATTTTATCAAAAAAACCATTCATGTGCTTTCCCCTTTATTTTATAGATTCAAACATTTCAATCAAACGTTCCAGTTCTGCCTGTGAATAATATTCTATTTCTATTTTTCCTTTATTATTATTTTTATGATGAATAGCTACTTTTGTTCCCACTATCGACTTAATTTTTTCTTCCAGCTGATGATAAATTACATCTATTTGTGTTTCCGCTGCCGGTTTCTTTTCCTTTTTCGGCTGCAAAATTTCTTTTACCAGTTTTTCCGTTTCTCTTACGCTGAGTTTCTCATCAAAAATTTTCATTGCAACAGAATACTGCAGATTCTTATCATCTATAGAAAGAAGTGTTCTCGCATGTCCGGTTGAAATCATTTCGTCCACAACCATTTCCTGTACTTTATCATCCAGTTTTAGAAGCCTGATAGAATTCGTTACTGCTGTTCTGCTTTTCGATACTCTGTCGGCAATTTCATCCTGTTTCAAATGAAATTCTTCCATCAGCCGTTTATACGCCTGTGCCTCTTCAATCGGATTCAAATCTTCTCTCTGGATATTTTCAATAAGAGAAATCTCCACTATTTCCTGACCAGAAAATTCTTTGACAATCACCGGGATTTCTTTTACGCCTGCCAGCTTTGCCGCTCTCCATCTTCTTTCACCGGCTATAATTTCATAATAATCATTCTTTTTCTGTACCAAAAGTGGTTGGAGAATTCCAAATTGTTTAATTGATTCTGCCAGTTCTACCAGTGAATCCTCATCGAATTTCTTCCTTGGCTGTTCTCTGTTTGGTTCCACTTCACCGATTTTAACTTTCAGTTCTACCGGTTTTTCAATAACCTTTTCTACAACTTTCTCTACAATTTCCGTTTTAACCTGAATTTCTTTTTCTGGTGTTTCAGATTTTCTCGTTTTGGGATTTCCAGAAGGAATCAATGAATCCAGGCCTTTTCCTAATCCACCTTTTTTTACAGCCATTCTTCATCCCCCCTGTGTATCACTTCTTCTGCAAGCAATTTGTAGCTTTCAGCTCCTGAAGATTTAGAATCATAGTAGTTAATTGGAAGCCCATGACTGGGTGCCTCTGCCAGTCTTACATTTCTCGGAATAATTGTTTTATAAATAGTCTGATTCAAATTGTTTTTTACATTTTCAACTACCTGCAGGGAAAGATTTGTTCTGGCATCATACATGGTAAATACTACACCTTCCATTTCTAATTCCGGATTTAATCTTTCCTGTACCAATTCGATAGTATGCATCAGCTGAGATAATCCTTCCAGTGCATAATATTCACACTGAATAGGAACTAAAACTGTATTGGCAGTTGTCATCGCATTAATTGTAAGCATATTTAATGATGGCGGGCAATCAACAATTATGTAGTCATAATCATTTTTAACTTTTTCCACTTGGTTTTTAAGAATATATTCTTTTTCTTCAATTCCAATCAATTCAATTTCAGCCCCTGCCAGATTTACATTAGAAGGAATTAATGACAAGCCATCAAACTCCAATTTCAAAATGCAATCTTCAATATTTGTTTCACCCAGAAGTAATTCGTATACTGTATTTTCCTGTTCGTCTTTATCGACTCCCATTCCACTGGTAGTATTACCCTGTGGATCCATATCTATCGTAAGGACTTTTTGTCCCATTTCTCCCAGACAAGAAGATAAATTAATGGCAGTAGTTGATTTTCCTACTCCACCTTTCTGATTTGCAATTGCTATAATTCTACCCAACGAAGCTCACCCTCCAAAAATAAATTTTATCAAAAGTTTATTGGTATTATGTCAGAACCATTATAGCATCTACTAGTCAATAATTCCATACAAATGTTTCACGTGAAACATTTTTATTTTGTAACATTTTTAAAATTCATTAAATGTTTCACGTGAAACATTTTTATAGTCCTCAATTCTATTCAAAAAACATTTGTAACAATCCTCATTATGTTCTATAATAAATGTATATAATGATTTCAACACATCTTAGCTGTAAGGAGGTATCTCATGAAAAATCATATTCGAAAATTTTTAACCATAAGTGTTCTTCTCGCAACAACTTCTGCATCAATTTGTGCTGTCAATAAATTCATCAACGCAACTGCAACTTTAAAAAATTTACTTCACAGTAAATCAAAAAAATTTTACAAATGGAAGTTTGGAAGAATTCACTATACAGTTCAGGGTTCTGGTTCCCCGCTTCTTCTAATTCACGACCTAATGCCTTATTGTAGTTTGACGGAATGGAAGTCTGTCACTGACGTTCTTTCTAAAAACCACACTGTATACTGCATCGATTTATTGGGATGTGGCTGTTCAGACCGTCCTAAAATAACTTATACAAATTTTCTTTACGCGCAACTTATCACTGACTTTATTAAGCATGTCATCAAAGAAAAAACCGATGTTGCCGCCAGTGGTCTTTCCGGATCCTTTACACTTATGGCATGCAAGAACGATGATTCCATTATCAATAGAATCATGCTAATCAACCCTGTGGATTTGGCTGTTTTAAATCAAATCCCTTCAAAGAAATCAAAAGCCGCAAAATTTATGTTAGAACTTCCTCTGATTGGCTCCTTACTCTATAATGTAATTATGTCACGAGCAAATATAGACCTGCTTTTTACCGAAAACTTTTTATATAACCCATTTCATCAGGACACAACACTGGCTGATGCTTATTATGAATCTGCCCATCTTGCCAATGGAAATGGACGCTATCTTCTGGGAAGTATAAAAGGCAAATATATCTACTGCAATATTGCCCATGCATTAAAATCTATTAATAACAGTATTTATATTATAGAAGGAAAATCTGAACCGCTTGCAGAAGAAAGTATTGCATTATATCGGTCTTTGAATAGTTCCATTGAATGTGAATTTTTTGCTCATTCAAAGCATCTTCCTCATATTGAATCTGTCAAAAAAATTCTTGACAGTATGGATATATTTTTTAATTAACTTAATCAAAAGACAACCGATAGCACAGACACTAATTGTTACAGCTATCGGTTTTTTTTGAGCTTTTTTCTCATATTTATAAACATTTTCTTCTTTTATTGACATCTATTCTTACTTATTATATTATATAATTCAAGGTTATTTTTTGTATATCGCATCCTATTTTAGGTAATGTTTCAGATTATATTTCTGAACATTTACCTTTATTTTATAAAGGAGTACTATGGTTTTCTCAAGCTTATTTTTTGTATTTTTCTTTTTTGCGCTAAATTTGATTGCTTATTATCTGGCGCCGGATATCAAGAGAAAAAATATGGTAATGCTTGTTTTTTCCTTGATTTTTTATTCCTGGGGCGGTCCTAGATACCTGTTCCTTCTTATTTCCATGGTTTTTGCTTCCTGGCTGTTTGCTCTTTTAATTTTTCAGTATCAGGACACAAAATGGAATAAAATATTTTTAATCAGTGACTGTGTTTTTATGCTTGGACTCTTGTGTATATTTAAATATCTGTCATTTTTCACAGGCATTACACACACAATTATAAAAATTCCTAAAGAAATACCTCATATTGCATTGCCCATTGGTATTTCTTTTTATACGTTTCAATTACTTTCTTACGTAATCGATGTTTATCGGGGAGAAATCAAGCCACAGGAAAAATTTACTTCTCTACTGCTTTATGCTTCCCTGTTTCACCAGTGTATCGCAGGACCTATTGTCCGCTATCAGCTGATTGCCGATGAAATCGATAACCGAAAGGTAAAAATGGATGAATTATGTCAGGGAATCAAACGATTCACAGTCGGACTCGCCAAAAAAGCCATTCTGGCAAATGGATGTGCCATGGTAGCAGATACCCTGCTTCCACTTGAAAGCAGTGAAATGATGAGTATTCCTGTATTAGGAGTATGGACCGGTCTTTTATTTTACAGTCTGCAGATTTATCTTGATTTTTCCGCTTACTCTGATATGGCAATCGGTATGGGACTTATGATTGGTTTTCATTATGATGAAAACTTTAATTATCCCTATATCGCATGTTCTATTAAAGATTTCTGGACCAGGTGGCATATCTCCCTCAGTTCTTTTTTCAGGGATTATGTGTATATTCCGCTTGGCGGCAACAGAAAAGGTAATCGCCGACGGACCATCAATCTTCTGATTGTCTGGGGACTCACGGGATTCTGGCATGGAGCAAGCTGGAATTATATTTTCTGGGGACTTTACTTTTTCATCTTTATTTTGATGGAAAACGAATTCCTTTCTGAGAAATTGTCTCATCTACCATCTGTTATCAGACATCTTTATGCCATTGTTGTTGTTTACTTTGGATGGGCTTTATTTCGCTGTGAATCTCTGAGTAATTTAGGTACATTATTAAAAGGCATGATTGGACTTAATAAAAACGGTTTCGTTGACGCAGCTACATCTATCATTATACAGAACAATCTGTTTTTACTTATTTTCTGTATAATTGCATCGACTCCATTGTTGAAAAATTTTGGGGCTTATATCAAAAGGCTTCATCTGGTCAACCATCATATTCCATACATAGTCTATGCCTATGATACCGTTATACCTGCTATATTACTGATTGTGTCTCTCCTGGCATTAGTGGGAAACAGTTATAACCCATTCCTGTATTTCCAATTTTAGAGGTTACATTTTCAATGAGAAACGATGATTATTATACAAAAAAGAATACCATTCGTAAAAAATTTATGAAAATCACAATAATATTGTTCATTTTCGTTCTTTTGCTGATCGGTTTTATCGGACTGTTGTTTCCTCTTCGTCCCAAAGTTTCCGAAGTTGAGAAGCGTGAACTCACCAAATTTCCGAAACCCACCGCAGCAACTTTTATGAATGGTGAATTTTTCAGCGATATCAGTACCTGGTATGCCGATACTTTTCCATTCCGCGAAGCACTGTCTTCTGCGAATGCGAAAGTTAAAAAACTTTACGGAATTACAACAGAGGAACTTCACGGTGAGGCAGTGCAGGGGGACGAGATTCCTGATCCTGATGCGGAGATTACATCTACTCCGATTCCCACCGACACACCTACACCCGGACCGGATGCGACAATTCACGCAGAGCCCGAGAAAGCCGGTCAAATTTACATCGTTGACAACAGGGGCTTTGAATTATACGGTTTCAGCCGTGCAGGTGCAGATGCATATATCAACATGATCAATTCTGCTGCCTCGCAGCTAAGCGGCATTGCTTCCGTTTATGATATTCTTGTTCCTACAAGTATTGCAGTCAATATTGATGCAGAGAATCAGGCCAAGATAAATTCCAGCAGTCAGGAAGATACCTTTGCTTATATCTTTGGTCATCTTGATCCTTCCATCAAAAAAGTAGAAGTTCTAGAGACCTTGAAGAAACATAACAGTGAATATCTGTATTTTAAGACTGATCATCACTGGACTGCCGATGGTGCTTATTATGCATATCAGGAACTGATGAATGTCAAAGGCAAAACAGCATCTCCGCTGAGTTCTTATACGCGCCAGGAATTTGATGGTTTTGTTGGAACCTTCTACTCCTACAGTGAAATGTCTGATTCTCTGAAGAACAATCCTGATACGGTAGTTGCCTATACACCTTCCTGCAACAATATGATTTACGTTGATTCAAAAGGTGTGGAGCACAACTGGAATGTCATTGCTGATGCTTCAGGATATGCAGAAGGGAGCAAATACTACTGCTTTATCGGAGGAGATCAGCCTTATAGCCGTATAGATAACCCTAATATTACCGATGGTTCCTCCTGTGTCGTCATCAAAGAATCTTACGGTAATGCTTTTGTACCTTTTCTGGTAAACAGCTATCAGACTGTACATGTTGTGGATTACCGTTATTATACAGGAAATCTGATTAATCTTGTAAAAACTAATAATATTCAGGATGTTATTTATATCAATAACGCCAATGCACTGATTGAAAGTGCAGTTAAAAACATGAACCGCATATTGACTCAATAAGCCAAAAGAAGCAGGTAACCCCTTACAGGATACCTGCTTCTTTTTACAATAATCCGGGTATTGTCCCGACTATTCCTTTTCCTCTTCACTGTAATCATTCAGAAGATTAACCAGATTTTCAATCAACTCTTTTACATTCATTTTATTTACTAATCCACTGTTTCCATCCTGATCTGCCACAGTGTAAAAGCTGGCATCTCTCGGAATATAAGTCACAGTCACATTTTCCCGCCCTGTTCCTTTATATTCCAAAACCAGTTGCGGTCCTTCTCCTTCACTGCTGTATTTTTCCAGACGACTCTGGCATGTCATGGATGCAGCACTCCTGTAAAACTGAAGAAACAGATCTCCATCAACCTCTTTATCATTTACATAATAAGTGGTTTCAATTGTTCCTTCTTCATCCTCTTCCACTACTCTTTTCAGCTGATATCTCTCATTTTCATAAGTAATATTCAAACATTCAAGATCAGCAATCGGCAGATAATCAACATCCAGATTCCAATAATCAAAAGCTTTTCCATTCAGAAGAACATCTATACTGCTCTGTGAAATACCATGAACTTCCTGTGAATCTCCCAGTCTGACATAATAATATCCCTCATCAGCCAGATTTCCTACATATAAAATCATGGTACGGGATACTTCAGATGTTGCCTTTTCTACATCTGAGACTTCCCCCTCATCGCTATCACCCTCTGTAACGCCCGTATTGGTGTCCATATTCAATTTTTCTGTGTCAGTCTCAGTGTAATCCACCGTCAATGTCATCTTTGGCTTATCAAGGCCATATTCACTCCATTCTGTACAATGATAACTGTAATAACGCTGGAAACTCAGACTCGCTGCTACACTCTGCAGATTACCTGATGCAGAAGAATCGGCAGTCTTTCTGATACCATTTCCATCCGCCACAGACCATCCTGTGGAAGAATCTCCATCATTTTCCAGAATATAGGAATTGTCTTTTTTCTGAACCTCGATTTTCTTAATTGTCGAAGATATGATCGCAGGCATCTCTTCTCCAACTGCATAATCAAGAAGATCATCTTCCAACAAAGAGTTTATGTCATTTGCTACGGTATAGACTGTCGTTTTTTCGTCATTCAGATATAGATAGGTATCTCCAGTGGAAGGATTCTTATTTCCCACATAAATACATTCTGACTGTCCTTCTTCATTCTGAATTTCAATAGTATTCACGGGTTCTTCAAGGCCATAATCCTTCAAATTATTAACATTCTCCAGAATTCTTTCTTCTGTCATAACAGACAACGTGGAAATAATCGAACCTATTTTATTGGTATCTGCTGGAAAATCCCGATCATTATCCAGCACCCATGTATCTTCCTCTTTGGTCCATCCCATATGTTCTCCTGCTACCTCAAAAGAAATATGCTTCACATCTTCCAGAGAAATTAATGTTGAACTTTCCTCAGTCTGCTGCATTGTCTCTTCCGTCTCCCGAGAACTTTTATTTTTTATCACAAAATAAACTCCCAGGAGCAGACTCAGAAGTATGACTCCTGCTATTAATATTACTCCCCTTTTTTTCATTACTTTTTTCTCCTCTTAAACCAAATGACTGCACCAATAATCAAACAAGTGACCGGTATCACACCACAGGTAATGGCACTCCAGTAGCTGGCATCATATTCCGGAACGGTAAGATACTCCATTGTAAGATCTTTTCCTGCCACAGAAATTACCGGTGATTTATTTTCACACATCCATCCCAGAGTAGACAATACAAGTTCTGAATTTCCCCCTGAGACCTGCTGATCTGTACCCGCATCGATCAGACTGGCCGAACTGTAATAAGCAATCTGTGTCGACTTTTCATCACTGATTTCTTCCGAAATACAAACTCCAAGATAAAACTGTCCTTCATGATCTTTATCTTCTTTTTCAAATGTCTGCATATTTTGCACATCTGTTTTTATATAAGCATCCTCTGACGTTGTAAGGACTGGTTCTATGGTCAGACTGTCTCTGTACTCATCTGCAATTTTAATAGACTGAGCAACAGGCATCAGTACATAACGGTTATCTGAAACCATTTCCGATGTAATTTCAGTACTGTTGATCGTTGGCACAAGATAATAGGGAACCTGCATAATATAATGTTTACTGTCACCTTCAAGAATCACTCCATCCTCATATGACACACCATAATTTCCCAGTACCTGTTTCAGATTAGGCATATCTACATTAATATAATCCGTAAATATGATTGCTTTTCCGCCATTTTCCAGATAGGAAATGACTTTTTGAGCCTCGTCTTCTGACAAATCGCTCTGCGGTGCTGCGATCAACAGACATCCCGCATCTTCCGGAACACTGTCTTCTGTAAACAGATTAAGGCTCTCTATCTGATAATTTGCCTTTTCCAGACTACTTATCAAATCACTGTTCAAGTCCATCTCACTGTGCCCTTCCAGAGCGTAAATCACCGGAAGATCATCTGAAGTTACATAGGCAATCGCACTGTCAATCTGTCCTTCTCCGTCAAATCCTGTTTTATTACTGCTCCCCGTATAATAATCATAATCCGTTTCATAAAGGCTGTAATAATTCACCACCTTACTTTTTTCACCATTCACTACGATCAGACTGTTATCCGTCAACTGGGAATCCGTATACTGAGAAGCAAAATTGGGATACAATACCGGATCTTTTTCCTCTACTTTTATATGCTTCGAGGCTTCCTCATATCTTGTCAGCATTTTTTTCAGAATATCATCTTCATTTCCACTCTGTACCACATGGTAAATCACCACATCCTGATCCAGTTCATTCAGAAATTCTACCGTATCATCCGAAATCGTGTACAGTTTCTGACTGCTCACATCAATCTGCGTATATTTTTCTGGAATTTCTGCAGTGATCAGATTGATAACCACAATAACCGCAATCAGAATCAGAGTATATGCCATGCTATAAGTTCCATTTTTCAAAGCTTTTTTATTAATTTTCATCTTCTCTTTGAGCGATGTTTTTATTTTATCCTTATTTATTTTTATCCCTGTTTTCATGATTACCTCCTAATTCCAACGGCGTTTTGTAATTGTCTGCACAGAAAGGAACAGAAAAATAACGATCACAGACAGAAAATAAATCACTCCCTGAAGATCAAGGATTCCACCAGTAAAATTATCAAAATGGCTTACAATATTAAAAATATTCAGCACCTTTTGAATACTTCCCTCAAAAACCGAGGATTTAATCACATAGGACACAATCAGCCCTAACTCTCCCAGAACACCGATTATACCGGCGATCCACAGACTTTTGATCATATTGTAAATAATCACCGCAAGAACTGCAGCAAGAATCATATAAATCAAAAGCGAAGCCATTGATGTACCCGGTATCAGGGAAGCAATTCCTTCCATCATGTAGCATAAAAACAAAGCAATAAAAGTAATAACCGCTGCGATGACCGGGTTTTCAGTAATAGATGAAAAGTAAACGCCCATTGCGATCTGTGCCGATCCAAGGAGAACAAATCCGAAAATGGCAGTATAAGACATTGGCACAGATACCGTTCCGTATTTCATCATAATCAGTGGATACAGGCTGATAATAATCATCGGTATCATATAAACGGTGATAAGTGCAAGATATTTTCCCGTGACAATTTTGCTCACAGATACTGGTGCTGTCAGAAGCAACTGATCTGTTTTTTGTCTCCTCTCTTCCGCAATAGTCTTCATAGTAAGAATCGGAACAAGAATCAAAAAAGCAAATGCGATAGCACTCAATGTACTTCCAAACACAGGATAAGCCCCCTGCATATTATAAGCAGTAAAATAAATACCCTCCAAAAGCAGGATAAAAAATATAAAAACATACCCGATCATAGATGTGAGATAACTCTTCAATTCTCTTTTATATATCGCTGTCATGAACCATTTCCTCCTGATTCTTATCATTGTCTTCCATTTGTTTCTCCAACAGATTTTCTTTCTCAGATGAATCTTCCCTTTCATTTTCTGTCAGTTCAAGGAATACATCTTCCAGAGAAACCCTGGTTGCCTGCATCTTCAATATAGGTATTCTGGCCTCTGCCAGCTTATAAAAAAGCTTTTCCCGGATATCCACACTTTCATCTGTTTTTATAGTAAAACTCACTGTGTGTTCTTCACCATTCTCATTATTCTTTTGATCTTTGTCATCCCATTCCAGACTTTGTATTTCTTCTACGGATTCCAACATCTTTTTAACATCTTCTTTTTTTCCTTTCACTTCCATCTCCAGCGTATTGGAACCCATTGTCATTTTTTCCAGATTTTCTGTCGTGTCGCTTGCTACCAGTTTTCCATGATTGATGATCATGACATAATCGCAGACAGCACTGATTTCCGACAGAATATGGGAGCTTAAAATAATAGTATGGTTTTTACTGAGACTTCTGATCAATTCCCGGATTTCTATAATCTGCTTGGGATCAAGCCCTACCGTTGGCTCATCCAAAATCAAAATCTCCGGATACCCCAAAATAGCCTGTGCCAGTCCCACTCTCTGTCTGTATCCTTTTGAAAGGTTACGAATCAATCTCTCTCTCATGGCAGCAATGCCCGTCATCTCCATAACCTGTTCAATCTGATCTCTTCTCTCCGCCTTTTTGATTTTTTTCAACTCTGCTGCAAACTTCAAGTATTCTTCCACAGTCATATCAAAATACAGCGGCGGCTGCTCCGGAAGATATCCGATACATTTTTTTACCTTCTCCGGTTCATCCAGAATATTCATACCATTGATCAAAACTTCGCCTTCTGTAGAAGCAATATAACCGGTCATAATATTCATTGTCGTAGATTTTCCTGCACCATTTGGCCCAAGAAACCCATAAATCTGTCCTTCATCTACATGAAAAGAAAGATGGTCCACCGCAAGATGATCCCCATACTTTTTCACCAGATTTTTTACCTCTATCACTTTTCTGACCTCCTTCACACTTCAGTCATACTGCTGCCTGACAGGGCAGCAATACCCTTATCTTGTATATCATATAAAAAAAGTGTGTTAAACTTTCAAAAAAAATGTGAGAATTCTGTGAAAACATTGGATTTGTTTTAAAAGATATGCAGCATATGTTCATTTGTGAGATTTTATCTCGAACAATGGAATTTACTGTAAGTTCAAGTACGCCTCGGCGTACTTGCTGCGAGGTGCGCGTCATGCTTTGCATGACATAATACATCTGCGCACCTCTGCAATCCGCCGGAGGCTTTATCTTGGAAGGTGATTATTGTATTGGTTCTTTTGAAGGCATTCCGGCTTTTCTAGGATATTTTTCAGGAGTTTTTTTCTCTTTATCAATTACAATAAAAGAACGTTCCATATCCGTATCTGCCAGACAAAACTTTTCTATTTTCGAGATTTTTCCTCCTAAAATGGAAATTGCTTTTTTAGCCTGTCCTGCCTCTTCCTCTATCTTTCCGGATTTATACGAGATAAATTCTCCTTTTTTTCTTACATAAGGAATACAGTATTCTGACAATGTACTGAGATTCGCCACAGCTCTGGATACGCACACGTCAAATTGTTCCCTATATTCTTTCTGTTTCGCGTAATCTTCAGCTCTTCCGTGTATCGTACGAATGTTTTCCAACCCCAACTGCTGAATCACTTCATTTAAAAATTTTGTTCTTTTATTCAGCGAATCCAACAGCACTACTTCCAGATGGGGAAACGCAATTTTTAAAGGAATCCCAGGAAATCCCGCTCCTGTTCCAATATCGATCAGGCTCTTTACCTGATGGAAATCACACACTTTGACAGCCGCCAGACTGTCCACAAAATGCTTTTCCATCACTTCCTCATACTCTGTGATTGCCGTAAGATTCATAAAAGAATTCCATTCCACCAAAAGTTCATAATACCGGATAAACTGTTGAATCTGTTTTTCACTGAGAGTGATTCCCAGCTGCTTTGTTCCTCTCACTAAGGTATCTGTAGAGTATTGACTCATCGGCTTTTTCCTCCGTTTTCATGTTTACTTTCCTCCCAGGTATACAAGCAGTACAGACACATCTGCCGGGGAAACTCCTGCAATTCTGGATGCCTGTCCGATATTCATGGGCTGATACATTTTCAATTTCTGCACTGCCTCGATCCGCAGGCTTTTAATCTGATCGTAATCAATATCTGCCGGTATCTGTTTCTTTTCCAGCTTTTTAAACTGTTCCACCTGCTTTAACTGACGGCGTATATATCCATCATACTTGATATTAATGTTAACCTGTTCCTGAATATCATAACGCAGCTGAGGTCTGTTTTTATCAATAGGCGCCAGAATTTCATATGTTAATTCCGGACGGCGAATCAATTCTCCCAGTGTAGAACCGGATGTAAGCGGTGTGCTGTGATACTCTTCCAGAAGTTCCTGTACTTCCGACGAAGTACCTACCGTAGCTTTTTCCACTCGCTCCATCTCTTCTTCTATCATTTTTTCCTTTTGTAAAAGATCCTGATACTGTTCTTCACTGATCAGACCTACCTCATATCCCTTTTTTCTCAGGCGCAAATCTGCATTATCCTGTCTGAGGAGCAGACGATACTCCGCCCGACTGGTCATCATCCGGTAAGGTTCATGGTTTTCTTTCGTTACCAGATCATCAATCAATACACCAATATAAGCCTCTGAACGGTCAAGTACCAGAAGTTCTTTTCCCTTGATTTTCAGTGCTGCATTGATACCCGCCATCAGTCCCTGTGCTGCCGCTTCTTCATACCCTGAACTTCCATTAAACTGTCCGCCGCTGAACAGATTTTTAATATTCTTAAATTCCAGCGTTGCCTGAAGCTGTCTGGGATTGATACAGTCATATTCAATTGCGTATGCATTGCGGACGATTTTAGCATGTTCCAGCCCCGGTACAGAATGATACATCTCATGCTGAACATCTTCCGGCAGAGAACTGGACATTCCTCCCACATACATTTCATTAGTATTCAGCCCTTCCGGTTCAATAAATACCTGATGACGTGGTTTATCCGAAAATTTTACAACCTTATCCTCGATAGAAGGGCAATACCGGGGACCTGTTCCCTCTATCATACCGGAATACAAAGGTGAACGATCCAGATTGGCCCGGATAATATCGTGTGTTTTTTCATTGGTGTAAGTAAGCCAGCAGGATGCCTGTTCAATCTGCACACTCTCCGGATCTGTTGAGAAAGAAAAAGGAACAACCTTCTCATCGCCCTTCTGCTCTTCCATTTTTGAGAAATCAATGGTTCTTTTATCAATTCTGGCAGGTGTTCCTGTCTTAAATCGCAGCATTTCTACCCCATTTTTCCGCAAAGAATCGGTTAGATAATTGGCTGCCTGCAATCCGTTAGGTCCTGTATAATTGCTCACATCTCCATAGATACATCTTGCTTTCAGATAAGTCCCGGTACACAGAACCACCGCTTTACACAGATATGTAGCTCCTGAGTAGGTTTTTACTCCTTTTACCACACCAGCTTCCACAATCAGTTCCGTTACTTCCGCCTGTTTTATCGTCAGATGATCTGTATTTTCCAGTACCTGACGCATAGTATTACTGTAATTCTTTTTGTCAGCCTGTGCCCGCAGGGAATGAACGGCAGGACCTTTCGATTTGTTCAGCATCTTGGACTGGATAAAGGTCTGATCAATCACCTTTCCCATCTCTCCGCCGAGCGCATCGATTTCTTTTACCAGATGTCCTTTAGAACTTCCGCCAATATTAGGGTTACATGGCATCAGTGCAATACTGTCCACACTGACAGTAAATACAATGGTCTCCATCCCCAACCTTGCTGCTGCAAGAGAAGCTTCGCATCCCGCATGACCGGCACCTATGACCGCCACATCATAATGTTCCACCAAATTATTCATCTTTTATTATCTCCTCTGTTTGCCGGTTACGGCAAACGGTTATTTTCCTGTACAAAATTTACTGAATATCTCATTGACCAGATCTTCTCCCACAGATTCTCCTGTGATACTTCCCAGAGCTTCATAAGCACTCATCAGGTCAATGGAAAAGAAATCCTCCGGCATTTCCATGGCAATGCTGTTTTCCACCATCGTCAGACTGGCATACGCATCTTCCAGAGCATTTTTATGCCTTACATTCGTAATATAAACCTCATCGTTAAAGGAAATATCCCCCTGGAAAAACATCTCTCTAATTTTTTCTTCCAGACGATCAACTCCCTGTTCCATTCTTGCGGAAATCGGAATAATTGGCTGACTAGTCTTTTTCTGAAGCATTTCTACTGTAACCACCGGCGTCAGATCGCTCTTATTTAATAAGACAATGGCCTTCTTTTCTTTCAAAAGTTCCAGTATTTCCTCATCATTTTCATCCAGTTCCGTAGAGGTATCAACCACATAAAGAATCAAATCTGCTTCCTTTGCATAGGTTCTTGCCCTCTCTACACCTATCTTTTCCACAGTGTCTTCTGTGCTTCTTATCCCTGCAGTATCCATCATTTTCAGAGAAATCCCCTGAAGTACGATTGTTTCTTCAAGAACATCTCTGGTGGTTCCTGCAATGTCTGTGACAATCGCTTTCTCCTCTCCCACCAGACAATTCAGAAGCGAAGACTTTCCGGCATTTGGTTTTCCTACAATTACTGTCCGGATCCCTTCCCGTATCATTTTACCTTCTGAGAAAGAATCAATCAACCTTTTCAGCTTTTCTTTTTCTTTTTTTACCACTTCGGCAAGTTCCTGTCCATACCCTTCCAGGCTGATATGTTCCGGATCATCCAGTGCCGATTCAATATATGCAATTTGATATATAATATCACTTCTTATATTCTCAATAGACTGAAGCAGAGAGCCTTTCAGCTGGCTCATCGAACTTTTCAACGCATATTCACTCTGTGCCTGAATCACATCCATGACCGCTTCTGCCTGAGACAAGTCAATTCTTCCGTTTAAGAACGCTCTCTTTGTAAATTCTCCCGGTTCTGCCGGGCGTGCCCCCGCATGAATTACCGCATCCAGTACTTTTCTCATAGCCAGCACACCGCCATGGCAGTCAATCTCAACCGTATCTTCACCTGTATAACTGCGGGGGCCTTTCATGATCATAACCAAAACTTCATCGATCAGTTGTTCTCCATCATAGATAAATCCATAATGAATGGTGTGGCTTGCAGCCTTTCTAATGTCTTTTTTCCCACCTTTAGATCGGTAAACTCTGCCGGCAATCTCAAGTGCCTCTTCTCCGCTGATCCGGACAATCCCTATACCGGAAGCTGTCATTGCCGTCGCAACGGCCGCAATGGTATCTCCATTCATTTTCATCATACCTCCGTCTTCCTTTTTCCATAATCCCTATAAAGGAAAAGATGTTATCCCCTTACCCCGGCAATAACATCTTCCTCAATTTCTTATCTTCCTTTGTAAACAACTACTACATGACGATACGGCTCATTTCCTTCGCTGTAGGTCTCTACATACTTGTTTCCCTGCAGTGCAGAGTGAATAATTCTTCTTTCATACGGATTCATCGGCTCCAGCACAACAGCTTTTCTTGTCTTCCGCACTTTAAATGCAATATTTCTGGCAAGATTTTCCAGAGTGTCTTTTCTGCGGCTTCTGTAATCCTCCGTATCCAGTTTCACTCTTACATAGTTTTCCTGCTCTTTATTTACTACCAGACTGGTCAGATACTGAAGAGAATCAAGTGTCTGTCCTCTTTTTCCGATCAGAATACCCATATCCTCACCGTCAAAATTAATATCCAGACTGTCATTTTCTTTATCATATACGATCTGAATATTTACAGGAAGTTCCATTGCTTTAAACACACCTGCCAGGAACTTTTCTGCATCTCTTTTCATAGCAGCAACCTGTTCATCTGTACGGACAACCGGTTTTTTCTCTTCCTTCTTAACTTCCTGTTTTGTCTCTTTCTTTACCGGAGCTTCTTTCACTGCAGATTCTTTTACAGCTTCCTTTACAACTTCCTTCTCTGCCGGTTTATTATTTTCCTTCTTCGGAGGCTTGGGAGCATCCTTCTTCACTTCTTTTTTAGGCTCTTTTACAGCCTCTTTTCTGGGTTCTTTATTCTCTTTTTTAGGTTCCTTTTTGGGTTCTTTTTTAATATCTTTACGAGGCTCTTTCTTTGGTTCTTTCCGAACAGCTTCTTTTTTCTGTTCTTCTTTTTTCAGTTCCTCCAGAATACTAAACTCTTCTTCTTCCGCTTTTCTGCGAACCCGGATAATTGCCGGTTTACTTCCGATACCAAAAAATCCTGAGGTTCCTTCACGGACAACTTCTATCTCCAGGTTATCACTGGAAATTCCAAACTCCAGACACGCTTTGGTAATCGCTTCATCTACAGTTTTTGCCGTAATCTCTCTGAACTCCATTGCCCTTCCCCCTATTTCTTCTTGTTTTTCTCATCAAACTGTTTTACCATATTAGCTTTTGCAGCAAGGCTTCCCGGTTTGTACTCGGTATTTTTATAATATTCCGTCGATTTTTTCATCCGTTCTGCCTTATCTTCTGCAGTCAGACCTGGTTTCTGCTGCTGCGGCTGCTGAATATTTTTCACATTCATTCTTGCCTGCTGATTGATCTGCTGAGGATTATATCCTCTCTTTTCCATTTTCTTTTTCATCTTTTCCTGATTTTTGCGGATGTATTCTTCCATATCCATGGTATCCATCTTTTTATTCAGGACAACCTGCTGGATACTTCGAATCACGGCACCGATTACCCAGTAGATACCAATACCTACAGGAAATGAAAAACAAAATACAGCAGACATCACCGGCATAACCGTATTCATACTCTTCATGGAAGCTTCCATGGTACTCGGAGCTTCATTACTGTTATTCTGCGGCTGCGGCATCAGTTTGTAGTTCATCCACTGAGTAAACCATGCCAGAACCGGAATCAGCACAGCAGCAATGATCATAATCCATCCGGTTACACCACCCTGAGCCCATCCAGACTTAATGACAGCCATCGGAGTATCAGAAATATTTAACACCAGGAACTGATTAATATGTTCTGCCTTAGCGGCCACCTGTTCAAATACATTTGCATGCGCGCTGAACTCCGGCAGGTTTGCAAACAGTTCCATCTGAGAAGGTGACAGTTTATATAAGAAATCAATAATTGTCTCTTTTGTAAATTCGGTATTGGCAGTAATACCATACATACTGATACTGTTGTCTGTGATAAACTTGCTGATAATATCACCAAAGCCCTTTACAGACATAATGTTAGAAGCAAGACCTGTAAATACATTTCTTACTCCTGAAATATAGCCGGGAATATGATAAATTACCTGATACAATGCCAGCAGTACAGGCATCTGAATCAAAAGCTGCACACAGCTTCCGGTAGGGGATACTCCGTACTTCTGATAAACAGCATTTAACTCTTCATTCTGTTTCATCATGGAGTCATTATCTTTTTTCCCTTTGTACTTTTTCTGGATTCTCTGTATCTCCGGCTGCATGATACTGTTCATCTTTGAAAACTTCTGCTGCTTAATCTGCAGAGGCATCATTGCCATATAAACGACAAGAGTGAACAGAATGATGGCAAGACCGATGTTGGGGATACCAATCAGATCCAAAAGCGCATAGATTGCATTAATAACCCATCCTAAAATGCTACAAATCCATCCGATGATAGGAGTTGTAACTTTTGTCATCACAATATTCAATTAAGTTTCCTCCTTCAATAAACATGCCTGTCTTGCAGGTACAATCACGAAGGAACATATCCTTTTCCCCTACGGTACGGGATCAAATCCACCTTTAGAAAACGGATTGCACCTTAAAATTCTCCATGCAGCTAACAGGCCGCCCTTCAATGCCCCATATTTTTCAATTGCTTCCAGCCCATATTGGGAACAGGACGGAATATAGGGACATTTGGTACTCTTTAAAGGAGACAAAAACTTCTGATAAAATCTAATTGCTCTGATCATTAACTTTTTCATGATGTTCATCCTTATGATCATGTTCAACAATTTTATGCAGCCTGCCAAGGTGTAGCAGTGCACTCTCAATCTCACGAAACGTTCTCTCTTTTGCACTGACGCGGGCCACAACGACGATATCCACCCCTCTATGAAATTCCTGTTCATGCAGACGGTAGCTTTCTCTTACCAGCCTGCAGAGCCGATGGCGCACTACACTATTGCCCACCTTTTTACTAACGGAGATTCCGATTCTGTTTTTTTCCAGCTGGTTCTCTTTTACATACATGACTAAATATTTATTCACATAGGATGTCCCTGTTTTATAAACCTGCTGAAAATCTCTGTTTTTTTTCAAGCTCTCTGAATATTCCATAGAAATCTTCCTTTAAAGAATTGATAAATTATATTTCATGATAGAAGAAAAGACCACAAATCTGCGGTCTTATGCTGATAATTTTTTTCTTCCTTTTAATCTTCTGGCTGCAAGTACTTTTCTGCCGCCTTTTGTGCTCATTCTTGCTCTGAATCCGTGAACTTTGGATCTGGATCTCTTTTTCGGCTGAAATGTCATTTTCATATTAAAGGCACCTCCTTCAAAACCGGCTATTCGGTTGTATTATCTTCATGTATGTCAGAAAACATCATTTCAATTATATTCATAAACATTTGTCAAGTCAAGCAAAATCGAGCATTTTTTGCATTCAAAATCTATTTTTTCTTCATATCACTCAAAAATCATCATCATATTACTTGAATCACCTGTGTTATATGCTATAATAATGAAAAAATATAAAGGAGATATGTGATATGTTTATTACCAACGATATTAAATACGTAGGCGTAAATGATCATGATGTTGATCTTTTTGAAGGTCAGTACGTTGTTCCCAACGGCATGGCATACAATTCCTATGTGATTATGGATGAAAAAGTTGCTGTTATGGACACCGTAGATGCACGTTTTAAACATGAATGGCTGGATCAGATCGGAGCTCTGCTGGGAGATCGTCAGCCTGATTATCTGATTATTCAGCATATGGAACCGGATCACTCTGCCAATATTGCCAACTTTATGCAGTTATACACAGAAACCACCATCGTTTCCAGTGCAAAAGCTTTCACTATGATGAAACAGTTCTTCGGAACAGATTTTGCGGACAGATGCATTGTTATTAAAGAAGGGGATACCCTCTCTCTCGGAAAGCACACTCTTGCATTTGTTGCTGCTCCTATGGTTCACTGGCCTGAAGTTATGGTTACTTATGACACCTGTGACAAAGTTCTTTTCTCTGCAGACGGTTTTGGCAAATTTGGTGCTCTTGATGTGGAAGAAGACTGGGCATGCGAAGCACGCCGCTATTATATCGGTATTGTAGGCAAATACGGCACACAGGTACAGAATCTTCTGAAAAAGGCAGCAGGACTGGATATTCAGACCATCTGTCCGCTTCATGGTCCGATATTAAAAGAAAATCTGGGATATTATCTGGGTCTTTACAATACCTGGTCATCCTATGAAGCTGAATCTGAAGGTATCGTTATCGCTTATACTTCCGTATATGGCAATACAAAAAAAGCAGTTACTACTCTGGCGGACATGCTCCGTGAAAAAGGATGCCCGAAAGTTGTTGTTCACGATCTGGCCCGCACGGATATGGCCGAAGCTGTGGAAGATGCATTCCGCTACAACAAACTGGTTCTGGCTACTACCACCTATAATGCAGGTATTTTCCCATTCATGCGTGACTTTATCGAGCATCTGACCGAAAGAAATTATCAGAACCGCACAGTTGCCCTGATTGAAAATGGTTCCTGGGCTCCTATGGCTACAAAAGTCATGACTAAAATGTTTGAGGGAAGCAAAAAACTGACATTTACCGACACTAATGTACGTATTATGTCAGCTTTGAATGACGAAAGCAGTGCTCAGCTGGAAGCTCTGGCTGATGAACTGTGCCGTGATTATATTGCACAGCATACCGAAACAGCCAATAAAAATGACCTTACCGCCCTTTTCAATATCGGTTATGGTCTTTACGTGGTAACATCCAATGATGGTAAAAAAGATAATGGTCTGATTGTCAATACTGTATCTCAGGTGACAAACACACCAAACCGTATTGCCGTTACCATTAACAAAGCTAACTACTCTCACCATGTAATCAAACAGACAGGAATCATGAACCTGAACTGCCTGTCCACAGACGCTCCGTTCCATGTATTTGAAAACTTTGGATTCCAGAGCGGAAGAACTGCAGACAAATTTGCAGGCTGGGATCCACTCCGCTCCGACAACGGACTGGTATTCCTTCCCAAATACATTAACTCCTTTATGTCTCTGAAGGTAGAACAGTACATTGATCTGGACACCCACGGAATGTTCATCTGCAGCATCACCGAATCCAGAGTAATGTCCCGTCTGGAAACCATGACTTATAACTATTACCAGAGCAACGTAAAACCGAAACCGGCTACTGAAGGCAAAAAAGGCTTTGTCTGCAAAGTATGCGGATACATCTATGAAGGCGAAGAACTTCCTGATGACTACATCTGCCCACTGTGCAAACATGGCGTTGCTGATTTCGAACCGATTGCATAAATACAGAACTATCAATCGATACTCTCTACAAATCTAAATTATCCACCGGGTTCTATACAGCATCTCTGTATAGAACCCGGATTCTTCAACCACCTTATCCTTCCCAAGTATCCTCCCTCTCCACAATTTATGCACATAGCTCACCCCTGTTTATCCACATATTGTGGATAATTTGTGGATAACTCTCTTTTTCAGTGTGTATATCCTGTGTATATATTATGGATAATTTACAAATTCCCTTGTTTTTCAATGTTTTTCGGTGTGTATAACTATCTTTCCCTATTTTTCGACATTGTGGTTATTTCACACTATATGTGTTTTTTTATATACTTATCCACATTTTATCATTGATTAAATTTTAAATTTATTATAAGATATAGTAGAGATATTATAGATAAGAATACTTACCTAATTTTTGAGAAACATGTACTGCAGGTTTCTTTTTTTGGCGGTCAAAAAAATTTTTCTACCCCTGCACTACTAACGGAGGAAATCATGGACATTATTTACGAAAAATGGGACGAAATACTGGAAACAGTCAAGAAAGAACATGAACTTTCAGATGTTTCCTTTAAAACATGGCTGAAACCCTTGAAAATTCATAAGATTGATGACCAGGTGGTAACCATCCTGGTTCCTTCCCAGCAGGTAGGTCTAAACTACATCAGCAAAAAATATGCACTGCCACTGAAAGTGGCTATTTCCGAACTTACCGGAGAAGATTATGATATTCATTTTATCCTTCCCGAAGATGTAGTTGCGGAAGAAAAAGAAAAGCCAGTGCCGGCCAATTTTACAATGAACAAAGAACTGGCTAACCTGAATCCAAAATATACTTTTGACACCTTTGTTGTCGGCAGCAACAATAAGTTTGCACATGCAGCTTCACTGGCAGTAGCTGAATCTCCGGGAGAAATTTACAATCCTCTCTTCCTGTACGGAGGCGTTGGACTGGGAAAAACTCACCTGATGCATTCTGTTGCCCATTTTATATTAGAAAGAAATCCTTCAACTAAAATTTTATATACTACCAGTGAATCTTTTACCAATGAGCTGATTGAAGCAATCCGTAACGGAAATAATACCGCCATGACCAAATTCCGTGAGAAGTACAGGAACATTGATGTTCTTCTGATTGACGATATTCAGTTTATTATAGGAAAAGAATCCACCCAGGAAGAATTTTTCCATACTTTCAATGCTCTGCACGGGGCGAAAAAACAGATTATTATTTCCAGTGATAAGCCGCCGAAAGATATGGAAATCCTGGAAGACCGTATCCGTTCCCGGTTTGAATGGGGACTTCTGGCAGATATTTCTTCTCCTGACTATGAGACCCGGGTAGCCATTCTTAGAAAAAAAGAAGAAATGGACGGATATAATCTTGATGACGCCATTATTGAATATATCGCAAAAAATATTAAATCCAACATCCGTGAGCTGGAGGGATCTCTGAATAAAATTATTGCCTATGCCAATCTGGAAAAACGTGAAATTACAATGGAACTGGCAGAAAGTGTACTGAAAGATATTATTTCTCCCAATGAGAAGAAGATTATTACACCTGAATATATTGTGAATACAGTAGCAGAACATTTTGACATTACACCGGAAGACATTGCCGGTTCAAAAAGAAACAGTAAAATTGTCTATCCACGACAGATTTCCATGTATCTTTGCCGGGAATTAACCAACATTCCCCTGAAATCCATCGGTAAATGTCTGGGAAATCGAGATCACACAACGATCATGCATGGCTGCGAAAAAATAGAACAGGAATTACAGACCTCTCCCACCACGCAGAAGGTTATCGACATCCTTAAGAAAAAGCTTCAGCCTGGAAGCTAATTATCCACATCCAAAATGTGAATCCTATGTGTACAGTTTGTGGACAACTTTAACTAAAAAAGAAATGCACACTTCATTCACATGATTCTTCTACTGGATGCACAAAGTTATCCTTGCTAAAAAAAGCTTTATTTTCAGGGTTTGTTTTACTTTTACACATTTTCACAGCCCCTACTACGAATACTACGGATTTTTTATTATGATTAGATTAATGAACCACTGGTTCAAGGAAGGAAGTTATTCACATTATGAAATTAATCTGTTCCAAGAATGAATTACTGAAAAGCGTAAACATTGTACTCAAAGCAGTACCATCAAAAACCACTATGCCCATTCTCGAATGTATTCTACTTGATGCTTCTGCTTCCGAGATTAAATTTACAGCCAACGATATGGAACTGGGAATTGAAACAAAAGTAAAAGGCATCATCGATGAAAAGGGAATTATTGCTCTTGACGCAAAAATTTTCTCTGATATTATCCGCAAACTTCCTGACAATGATGTTTATATTTCGACAGATGCAAACTACAATACCACAATCACCTGTGAAAAAGCCCGTTTCGTCATTCCGGGAAAAGATGGAGAAGATTTTGCGTATCTTCCTGTTATTGAAAAAACAGAAGGAATCGAACTGTCTCAATTTACATTAAAAGAAGTCATTCGTCAGACTATTTTTTCTATTGCCGTCAACGAAAACAGTAAACTGATGACCGGTGAACTTTTCGAAATCAAAAACAATATACTGAAAGTTGTTTCTTTGGACGGACATAGAATATCCATCCGCAAGATAGAATTGAATGACGATTATGCAGATCATAAAGTCGTAGTTCCGGGAAAAACATTAAATGAAATCAGCAAAATTCTTTCGGGTGAAGTAGAAGATAAAGTTAAAATTTTCTTCACCGAAAATCATATTGTATTTGAATTTGATGATACCGTTGTTGTTTCACGTCTGATTGAAGGCGAATATTTCCGTATCGACCAGATGCTTTCCAGTGATTATGAAACAAAAATTCAGATAAATAAAAAAGAATTTCTGGATTGTATTGATAGAGCTACTCTTTTTGTTAAAGAGAGTGACAAAAAACCAATTATTATTAATATTGAAAATGAAAGTATGCAGCTGAATATCAATACCCAGATTGGTTCTATGAAAGAAGACATTGATATCGAAAAAGAAGGAAAAGACATCATGATTGGCTTCAATCCTAAATTTTTGATTGATGCACTGAAGGTTATTGATGATGAAAAAGTCACGATTTATCTGGTAAATCCCAAAGCACCATGCTTTATTAAAGATGAAAAAGAATCATACATTTACCTGATTCTTCCGGTAAATTTTAATTCCATGCGGTAAGAAAGTGAGAAAATATGGAAATCATAAAATTAAGAGATGAATTTATTAAGTTGGGGCAGGCACTGAAAGCGGCCAGCCTGGTTGAGGATGGAGTAGAAGCAAAACTGGTGATTCAGGATGGCCTGGTCAAAGTCAATGGTGAGACTGATACCCGGAGAGGAAGAAAACTTTATGACGGGGATGTTGTCTCTTTTGACGGACAGGAGATCAGAATAGAGAAATAACTATGTATATAGAATCTTTGGAACTTAAAAATTACAGAAATTATGAATATTTATGCATTGATTTCAGCTCCGGCACTAACATTCTTTACGGTGATAATGCACAGGGTAAGACGAACGTGCTGGAGGCTGTCTATCTGTGCGGTACAACCAAATCTCACAGGGGGAGCAAAGATAAAGAGGTCATACGTTTTGAACAGGACGAATCCCATATCCGGATGATGGTAAATAAGGACGGTGTTTCGCACAAAATAGATATGCACCTTAAAAAAAATAAGTCCAAAGGTATTGCAATTGACGGAATACCGATAAAAAAGGCAGCTCAGCTTTTTGGTATTGTCAATCTGGTTTTTTTCTCTCCGGAAGATCTGAACATTATAAAAAATGGTCCTTCCGAGAGAAGACGTTTTCTTGATCTGGAACTTTGTCAGCTATCTAAAATATATCTGCAGGATCTGGCTGATTATAATAAAATTCTGAATCAGAGAAATAAGTTACTGAAAGATATCAGCTTTTCTCCCGGCCTGGCGGATACGCTGGATATCTGGGATATGCAGCTTTGCTCTTACGGAAAAAAGATCATTCATATTCGAAAACAGTTTATGGAAGAGTTGAATCTGATCATACATCAGATTCATGGCAGACTGACGGGAGATAAAGAGGATATTTGTCTTGAATATGAGCCGGATGTGAATGAGGATGAATTTGAAACCAGGCTGGCATTGGTCAGAGATAAAGATTTAAAAATGAAAGTGTCATCAACCGGACCGCACAGAGATGATTTTTGCGTGCGGGTGAATGGCATCGATATCCGTAAGTTTGGTTCCCAGGGTCAGCAGAGAACAGCTGCACTTTCCCTGAAAATGGCTGAACTGCGTCTGGTAAAGAACAGGATTCATGATGATCCGGTTCTATTGCTGGATGATGTGCTGTCTGAACTGGATAGCGGAAGGCAAAATTATTTATTGAAAAGTATCAACGACATTCAGACAATGATAACATGTACAGGTTTGGATGAATTTATACAGAATCAGTTTTCCATTAACAAAGTTTTCCGGGTTACTGACGGAAAAGTAAGCATCATTGAGGAGGATTAGGATGAGTACACAATACGGAGCAGATCAGATCCAGATATTAGAAGGTTTGGAAGCAGTCAGAAAACGTCCCGGAATGTATATTGGAAGTACATCAACGAGAGGTCTTCATCACCTGGTATATGAGATTGTAGATAATGCAGTGGATGAAGCACTGGCTGGATTTTGTGATTTCATTGATGTGACGATTCATAAAGACAATTCAATCACCGTGATAGATAACGGGCGGGGAATCCCCGTAGGTATTAACCATAAAGCTGGAATTCCGGCCGTGGAAGTGGTATTCACGATTCTCCATGCAGGAGGAAAGTTTGGCGGTGGAGGATATAAAGTATCAGGAGGTCTTCATGGCGTAGGTGCATCTGTAGTAAATGCTCTTTCTGAATGGCTTGAGGTTACTATTTTTTCAGAAGGAAAAATGTATCGTCAGAGATATGAGAGAGGAAAAACTATTTATAAGCTGAAAGTGGTAGGTGAATGTGAATCGGAAAAGACAGGAACGAAGGTTACCTTCCTGCCGGATAAAGAAATTTTTGAAGATACAATCTTTGATTTTGATACATTAAAACAGAGATTCAGGGAAATGGCTTTTCTGACGAAAGGGCTGAAAATACGTCTTACCGATGAGCGCGGAGAGAAAAATGTTTCAAAAGAATTCCACTATGAAGGGGGAATTAAAGAATTTGTTACTTACCTGAACAGAAGTAAGACTGCATTGTACCCTGAAATTATTTACTGTGAGGGAGAAAAAGACGGTGTTGTGGTGGAAGTTGCCATGCAGCACAATGATTCCTACAATGAGACTACCTACGGTTTTGTCAATAATATCACAACGCCGGAGGGTGGAACACATATCGTGGGCTTTAGAAATGCACTCACAAAAACATTTAATGACTATGCGAAAAAGAATAAATTACTGAAAGATACAGAAAAACTGGCAGGTGAAGATATCCGTGAAGGGCTGACTGCGATTGTCAGTGTAAAAATTGAGGAGCCTCAGTTTGAAGGTCAGACCAAGCAGAAACTGGGGAACAGTGAGGCCAGAGGTGCTGTTGACAATGTGGTGAGCACCATTTTGGAAATTTTCCTGGAACAGAATCCGTCAGTGGCCAAGATTATTGTTGAAAAATCTATTTTGTCACAGCGGGCAAGGGATGCGGCCAGAAAAGCAAGAGATCTGACCAGAAGGAAATCTGCACTGGAAGGGATGTCTCTTCCTGGAAAACTGGCAGATTGTACGGACAAAAATCCTGAAAACTGCGAGATTTATATTGTTGAGGGAGACTCCGCAGGTGGATCTGCAAAAACAGCCAGAAGCCGTGCAACGCAGGCAATTCTTCCTCTGAGAGGAAAAATCCTTAATGTAGAAAAGGCAAGACTGGACCGTATCTATGGCAATGCAGAGATTAAAGCCATGATCACTGCTTTTGGAACGGGTATTCATGAAGATTTTGATATAACGAAACTGCGGTATCATAAAATTATTATTATGACGGATGCCGATGTGGATGGTGCCCATATTGCAACCCTTATGCTGACTTTCCTGTACCGTTTTATGCCGGAATTGATCAAGCAGGGGTATGTCTATCTGGCACAACCGCCGCTTTATAAGATTGAGCGAAATAAAAAAATATGGTATGCGTACAATGATGTGGAATTGAATAAAATTCTTTCAGAGATTGGACGCGATAACAGTAATAAGATTCAGCGATATAAAGGTCTGGGAGAGATGGATGCGGATCAGCTCTGGGAAACCACTATGGATCCGGAACGAAGGGTCCTTCTTCGGGTTACCATGGATGAGGAGTCCTCTTCTGAACTTGATCTTACCTTCACTACGCTGATGGGTGATAAAGTAGAACCCCGCCGGGAATTTATTGAAGAAAATGCATTAAAAGTGAAAAACCTTGATATCTGATGAGATTTCATAAGATTCGCAAAATAAGGAGAAAAATATGGAAGATAATGTTTTTGATAAAGTCCAGGAAGTGGATTTGAAAAAGACAATGGAAGAGTCTTATATTGATTACGCCATGAGTGTAATTGCATCCAGGGCTCTGCCGGATGTCAGAGATGGTCTGAAGCCTGTACAGCGGCGTGTGCTGTTTTCTATGATTGAATTGAACAACGGTCCGGATAAACCTCACAGAAAATGTGCCCGTATCGTTGGTGATACCATGGGTAAATATCATCCTCATGGAGACAGCTCAATCTATGGAGCACTGGTTAACATGGCTCAGGAATGGTCTACCCGTTATCCGCTGGTAGATGGACATGGAAATTTTGGTTCTGTGGATGGGGACGGAGCGGCCGCTATGCGATATACAGAAGCTCGTCTCAGCAAAATTTCTATGGAAATGCTGGCGGATATTAATAAAAATACGGTTGATTTTGCTCCTAACTTTGATGAGACAGAAAAAGAGCCTGTGGTTCTGCCGGCCAGATACCCCAATCTTCTGGTAAATGGTACCTCAGGTATTGCCGTTGGTATGGCAACGAATATTCCTCCTCATAACCTGAAAGAGGTTATTTATGCTGTGGTTAAAATCATTGATAATATCATTGAGGAAGACCGGGAGACAACGATGGAGGAACTTCTGAAAATCGTCAAAGGTCCTGATTTCCCAACAGGAGCCACCATCCTGGGTACAAGAGGTATTGAGGAGGCATACCGGACCGGTCGGGGAAAAATCCGTGTAAGAGCAGTAACCAATATTGAGACTCTGCCAAACGGAAAGAGTCAGATTATCGTGACCGAGCTGCCCTATATGGTGAATAAGGCACGTCTGATTGAGAAGATTGCTGATCTCGTAAAAGAAAAGAAAATTGAAGGTATAACGGATTTGAATGATCATTCCAGCCGGGAAGGTATGAGAATCTGTATTGAACTTCGAAGAGATGTAAATGCAAATGTAATTTTAAATAAACTATACAAGCATACACAGCTGCAGGATACCTTTGGTGTTATTATGCTGGCTCTTGTCAACAATCAGCCAAAAGTAATGAATCTGTTGGAAATTTTGCAGCATTATCTGGCACATCAGGAAGATGTGGTAACCAGAAGAACTAAATACGATCTGAATAAGGCACAGGAACGTGCCCATATTTTGGAAGGTCTGCTGAAAGCACTGGATAACATTGACCGGGTGATTCAGATTATTCGTGGTTCCAGAAATACGCAGGCTGCAAAAGAAGGATTAATAGAAGAATTTGCTCTGACAGATGTACAGGCTCAAGCGATTGTAGATATGCGTCTGAAGACACTTACCGGTCTGGAAAGAGAAAAGCTGGAAGCAGAATATAAGGAATTGATGGAAAAAATCCGGAAGCTGCAGGCAATACTGGCAGACAGAAATATGCTCCTGCGTGTCATTCGTGAAGAAATTTTGACCATTGCTGAAAAATATGGCGATGAAAGAAGAACAGCCATCGGTTTTGATGATTATGATATTTCCATGGAAGATATGATTCCAAATGAAAATACTGTCATTACTATGACGAAGCTGGGATATATCAAACGAATGACAGTAGATAATTTCCGCAATCAAAACAGAGGTGGAAAAGGAATTAAAGGCATGCAGACACTTCAGGATGATTATATTGATGAGCTGCTGATGACAACGACTCACCATTATCTGATGTTCTTTACGAACCTGGGAAAAGTATATCGCCTGAAAGTATATGAGATACCGGAAGCAGGAAGAACGGCAAGAGGAACGGCAATCATTAATCTGCTTCAGCTGCAGGCAGGAGAAAAAATATCTGCGGTAATTCCAATCAGTGAATACGAGCATAATAAGTATCTGCTTATGGCAACCAGAAGCGGACTTGTGAAGAAGACTCCAATCAGAGAATATGAAAATGTCAGAAAAACAGGACTTGCTGCAATTGCACTCAGGGAAGATGATGAACTGATTGAAGTTAAGATTACAGATAATCATAAAGATGTGATACTGGTTACCAAATATGGACAGTGTATCCGGTTCTGTGATACCGATGTAAGAAGCACCGGAAGAGTCTCCATGGGAGTAAGAGGAATCAATCTCAGTGATGGGGATGAAATTATCGGTATGCAGCTGAATACACAGGGAGATTATCTGCTGTTCGTATCTGAAAAAGGAATGGGCAAGAGAACATCCATGAGTGAATTCACCACACAGAATCGCGGCGGAAAAGGTGTTAAATGTTATAAGATAACAGAAAAAACCGGTAATGTGATTGGTGTAAAAGCTGTCAATGAGGATAATGAGATTATGATGATTACCACAGAGGGAATCATTATCCGCATTTCATGTTCTGATATTTCCATACTTGGCAGAATTACATCAGGGGTAAAACTGATGAACCTGGATGAAAATGTATCTGTTGCAAGTATTGCAAAGGTAAGAGAAAAAAAAGATGCAAATTTATCGGAAGAAGAACCTGAAGAGGAAAAACTGGTGAAAGAAAACGGAGAAGAGGAAATTCAGCAGTAAAGTCTGAAAGTAAAAATAATGAAAAGAATATTGTTAATGGTATTAAGAAATCTGTTTTTTGTACCTTATGGCTGGTTTAAGTTATGTTATACAGCAAGCCATGCAGACAAATATACAGAAGAAGAGCGCTATAAGGTTATTAAAATGATTGATAACAGGGCAATTAAAGGCGGCAGAATAACCATTGACGCTCATGGTGTGGAAAATATTCCGGAAGAAGATGGGTTCATCTTCTTCCCCAATCACCAGGGGCTGTTTGACGTACTTGCCATTTTGTATGCATGTCCCCGCCCGTTTTCCGTTGTTATGAAGAAAGAAGTGGCCAATATACCGTTTTTGAAACAGGTATTTGCCTGCATGAAAGCCATTGCCATAGATCGGGATGACATTCGCCAGGGTCTGAAAGTCATTCAGCAGGTAGCTGAAGAAGTAAAAAATGGGAGAAATTATCTGATTTTTGCGGAAGGAACCAGAAGCAGGAATCAAAATCAACTGCTGGAATTTAAAGGCGGCAGTTTTAAAAGTGCTGTAAAAGCCAGATGCCCGATCATTCCGGTGGCACTAATTGATTCTTATAAATCATTTGATACCCATTCTATTGATAAGCTGACGGTTCAGGTTCATTTCCTGCAACCAATCCTCTATGAAGAGTACCAGGGGATGAAGACTGTGGAGATTGCTTCCATTGTAAAAAGAAGAATTGAGGAAGTAATCAGATTAAATGAAAAAAATGAAAAAAGTTGTTGACAAATAGTATTCTATTTGGTATAGTTTATTTTGCTCACGGGTTGTGAGTGAAAATCATAGTTGGAGAAGTACTCAAGTGGCTGAAGAGGTGCCCCTGCTAAGGGTATAGACGGTTTGCGCCGTGCGAGGGTTCAAATCCCTCCTTCTCCGCTCAATGAAAAAAACTTAAAAAAAGTACTTGACATTGAGAGATGACTGTGATAAAATATCAAAGTTGCTTCTGGAAAACAAAAGTTAAGAAAAAATAAACTTGAAAAAAGTTAAAAAAGTTCTTGACAAACGGAAAACAACATGATAAAATATCAAAGCTGTCTGAGACAGCGATGAACATTGATAACTGAACAGTGAAACACATTCCTCGAAAGTTCTTTTAAAATCATAAAAACGAACGATCGAAAGATCCTTAAAAACAGTAAAAGGGATAAATTAGCCAAGCTAAATTTTGA
>JALERM010000126.1 GCA_022764165.1 Eubacterium sp.
GGATCGAGTTCGTAAAGCAGGAAGAGAGCTATACATCAAAAGCTAGCTTCTGGGACAAAGATGAAATACCTGTCTATGAAGCGGGAATAAAAAAAGAATACCGGTTCAGTGGGAAACGAACATACCGTGGAATGTATGAGAATGGAAATGGGAGAAAGATAAATGCGGATGTAAATGGAGCACTGAATATCCTGAGAAAAAGTAGAGTTGTGTCCCTGGAGGGACTATACAGTAGAGGCGAAGTGGATACGCCTGTAAGAATAAGGATAGTCTGAAAACAGGGGATCAAACTTCTTAAAAGGATGCACAAGCATCCCAGAAGCCCCAACTTCTTCAAGTGGGGGTAATTCACGATTTACAGCAGTTGTCTCTGTATCCTGTCTTACTTGGGAATTTCTCTGCTGCCCTTGCCTCAGCTCAGTCTTGTGGCCTGTGCGGTCTGCGGACTCTCTGTAGGAATTATGTGGCCGGGTTCCTTTAGCAAGGCGGCCGCTGCTCTGCCGAAAGGCGGCACAGCCATGTTTGCACTTTTGGCACTGGGTGGAGATCTGGGATGTTCCGGAGGTCCCACTCTGGTGGGAATGGTATCCAGCAGGATGGGTGACAACTTGAAAATGGGAATTCTGGCCGGAGTAATATTTCCGGTACTGTTATTGACAGGAATCATCCTTTGTCGGAAGGAAATACACTTATTTCATTGATAACGGACACAGCCGCAATGGTCAATCTGTATGTATAAAAATAGAACTGCAGATGCAGGGAAGCCTTTACAGGCATTCCGACTTTTGCATCTGCAGCCCTGATCAATTATCAGCGAATTAATAAAGATTTTGAAGAATTTCTACACATTTGTCAATTCCCAGAACCCCGCTGTCCAGAGTGATATGGTAGTTAGGTGCGTAGCCCCATTTCATATTGGTATAAAAACGATGGTATGAGGCGCGACGTTTGTCCTTGTCTTTTAAACGCTGTTCTGCTGATTTTTCCTGTTCGCCGTATACTTTTACAATGCGTTCTGCCCGGCAATTCATGCTGGCATGGATAAATACTTTTAGACAGTCTGCTTTGTCTCTGAGAATATAGTCCGCACACCGGCCGACAATCACACAGGATTCTCTCTGAGCAATATCAGTAATAATCTTGTACTGGATTTCCCAGAGATAATCTTCATTTGTTGGACCAAAGGCACGATTAGAAAAGGCCGATGAAAGAAATCCGCCGGGAGCATATTCTCCCGCATCCTTAATATAATTTTCGTCAAATCCGCTTTCCAGTGCTATTTGCTGGATCAGTTCCCTGTCGTAGCAGGGGATTCCGAGATTTTCTGCCAGTTTTCTTCCAATGGTGCGTCCACCGCTGCCGAACTCACGGCTGATGGTAATAATTCTGTTTTTCATAGTGCTTTTTCTCCTTTCTCGCGAAGTTCTTTATAAGTACCACAAATTAAAAATACTGCAACAATAAAAGTTAAAAGGTCAGAAACCGGCATAGAATAGAGAACGCCGTCCAGTCTGAAAAATACAGGAAGGAGAAGGGCAAAACCCACACCGAATACGACTTCACGAATCATGGACAGAGCGGTAGATTCTGCGGCTTTTCCCATTGCCTGAAGAAAAATAAAGCAGGCTTTATTAATACATGCGAGAATCATCATACACAGATAGGTACGGAAAGCTTTGATTGCGAAATCAGTATAATAAACACTTTCGTTTGCAGCTCCGAAAATGGAAATCAGCTGCCGTGGGAAAAACTCAACCAGAATAAATGCAATGGCTCCGACAGTTGCTTCTGAAATCAGTAATTTGGTGAAAAGCTCTTTAACCCTGACTTTTTGTCCTGCGCCCATATTGAATCCGACAATAGGAATACATCCGGCAGCCATACCTACAACGATAGAAATGACAATCTGGAAAAATTTCATAACGATTCCTACAACAGCCATCGGAATCTGAGCAAACTGTTCCTGACCAAAAATCGGATCTAATGCTCCATACTTGCGGAGCATATTATTGATTGCTGCCATGGCGGCAACCAGACTGATCTGTGACAAAAAGCTGGTAATACCGAGGATTAAAGTTTTACCGCAGACAGAGGCATTCAGCCGATAATCTTTCCGGGAAGGTTTAATAACCTTCATATGAAGAAGATACCAGACGGCAAGAATTGCGGTGACAATTTGCCCAATGACAGTAGCTACAGCGGCTCCCATCATTCCCCATTTACAGAAAAAGATAAAAATCGGGTCAAGAATGATATTAATAACTGCACCGGCAAGAGTAGAAATCATTGCAAATTTCGGATTGCCATCTGCCCGGATGACGGGATTCATTGCCTGACCAAACATGTAGAACGGAATACCAAGAGATATATAGAAAAAATACTCTTTGGAATGGTAGAAAGTTTCTTCATTGACGGTTCCGCCAAACATGGCAATAATCTGATCAGAAAAAATCAGATAAATGGCAGCCAGCAGGATGCTGGTTACAACAATCATAAGTACGGAATTGCCAACACTTTTTTTGGCAGTATTCATTTCTTTTTTACCAAGGCTGATACTGACAAATGCACAGCAGCCGTCGCCTACCATGGGATTTAATTTCCTTTCTTTGTAATGAAGATGGTAAAATACAAAAAACGTGCAGCCTTATGGTGCTGGATTTACGCCATAGGCTACACGCTTTGATGTCTTCAGTAAAAAGTGAAGAGTCTGACAAATGCAGGCAGCTTTTATTCGTTTCATTTTCTGATTCCTCCTTCTAAGATTAAGACTATATGTCTGCTGAAGCAGACATTATTACAAATGAAAGCCACATGACTTTCATATGAAAAAAGAGCAACACATACGCAACTGGAATTACGCATACGTGCTACTCGTTGTAATTGTATTATATCATAGGAATAAAAAGATTTTCAAAGGACTTTTTTACCAAAAAATTTGATTCTGCAAGGTGAAAAATTGTACCAGATCAAATTAGTTTTGTGATATACTCTTTCCAGGATAAAGCATCCGGCGAATTGCCGAGGAGTAATTGAATAGAAAGCGAGGTCACCACAATGAATACATTAGAAACGATTATGAGCAGAACCAGTATTCGCAGATATACCGATCAGCAGGTGAATGACAATGATATCAGGAAAAATTTGCAAATACAATTTTTTCAATTTCTATCTGGTTATTATACCATACATATCCTACTGCAGAGCCGGTCTTCAGGATTTCCTCTGCCTGTTCTTCTGTTAACTCTTCATAATTATTTGATATGGATTCTTCTCCATTGATTTGTTCAATCTTTAAAGTCCACTTGAAAAAGGTAACATTTTCGGCAAGCTTTTCGGTGAGAAGATATTCTTCATATCCGGAGGAATCAGTGGCGTAGCCGGAAGGAGCTGTGCTGATGGAGTCCCCAGCTTTGTCAAATAGTGCAAGATAGGAGCTGTGATTATAGGTATAATCTTCAGGGTCGTAAGACGCATAAGTTTCCGGCCAGGGTACCATAGGGTCATCGATATCAAAGAACTCTTTTATCTGGCCTTCTGTTTCTAACAATAATCTTGACTTTTTCTGCCTTAAAACAGGAATTACATTTCCATCCTGTTTGGGAGAAAGAATGATTTCTGAAGTTTTTTCCTGATAAGTGTAGCTGTCAAATAAATCATAATCCCCCACAGGACTTCCGCAGTCACAGTGATAAGAAAAACTTCCATCCTCGCTGAAATTGATAGTTTCATTGCAGTTCGTAACATACACCCATTGGTGCTCAGTTAGAAAATCGGGATAATTATCATTATCACATCCGGAAAATAGAAGGGTGAGAGCCAGACCTCCTAATGCGGTTCCTTTCTTAAATGAATACTCCATATAGATAAACCAACTTTCTTTTTTAATTTTACAGTATCACAAAATGATATTTGGGTCAATTTCCTTCTTTTCCAGAATTTTATTCGACATATAAGATGATAAATGTAAAAAATAGCAATGTGTATAGTAGCAAATTTGTGCTATCTGTGGTAGACTTAAGTAATATAGAACTTTCAACCGAGGAATATACAATGATAGAAATACGGAATATGAAACCAGAGGATTATGATCAGGTATATGACTTATGGATACACACGCCTGGAATGGGGCTGAACCATCTTGATGATTCCAGGGAAGGAATAGAGAAATATTTAAAAAGAAATCCTGATACCTGCTATCTGGCTCTGGAGAATCAGATGATAATTGGTGCTATTATGTGTGGCCATGATGGCAGGCGGGGAATGATTTATCACACAGTGGTGAAGGAAGAACACCGTGGCAGAGGTATCGGGAGAAGACTGGTTGAAGCCGCAATGCATGCACTTGAAAAAGAAGGTATTCATAAGGTTGGCTTACTGGTATTTGGAAGAAACGAAATAGGGAATAAATTCTGGGAGAAAATGGGATTTACAGAACGGACAGACATCGTGTATCGCAACAAGTGCATAAAAGAATTAATCAGAATAGATACGTGAAAGGAGCGTGAAATTCTGATGGAGATCAGAAAAAATAAACTCCCCATAGGAATTGAGAATTTTGAGGAAATCCCTGGACATGAGTATGCTGAAATGTTTCCTTGACCTGAATGGGAATAAGAAAATATTCAATGGTCTGAAAGTCGATAAAAAAGAGCTGATGATACAGAAAAATGTAAAATCAGCTCTTTCTATGTGTGAAGATTCTTACTTTATTTTGTGAAAATCAGCTTTTTATCAATCAGGTTTCTGAAAAACTGAATCAACGGTCCGTTAAACAAGGAATTGCATACGGTTCCGATTCCGGCAATCATCCAGATATTGCCCTTAGATGCAAGACAGAAAAGGATGCCGATCAGTAAGGCGGTAATAATGTCTGCTTTCATATACAAGGCAACTCCAAGTGAGGCGAACAGGGTTGCAAGCAGCAAAGCCAGGATACGCAGAGGTAATGTCATTTCGATACAGATAACATCATCAACCAGCCAGCATAGGAAATCTGCGATATATCCCACACATACCATATTTACTACAGTTCCAAGACCAATGCAGTGGCGGACTGTGAAAAATACGACGATAAGGATTACAAAATTTACAATAAGCTGCCACGTTCCGAAACTCATCCCCAGAAATCCACTGATTCCGAGGTTCATTCCTGTAAAGGAATCCACACCGAAACCACTGAGACGATAACAGGCAACACAAATGCTGATCAATAGAATTCCGCTTATCATAAGAAAACAACGTAAAAGCTCAAAATTTTTTTTCATCGCTTAGTACTCCTCGTATATTTTTGAAAATGAGTTAATAGTTTTTACTTTTGCTGGTTTATTATAGAATAACCGGAAACAGATGCGTTAGTGGATTCTGTTCATAAAAACAGTCAAAATGTTATATAATGGGTTTAAATTAATCATTTTCCCTGTTGACGGATGCTTCGTAAATCTATTATTTTTCTTTTATCATAAGTTCTTCTATTTCTTTCTGACTGGCAATCAAGTTGTCGTGTGTTTCTGTTCTGTTACGTTTACGGTATTCGCGTGGTGTAAATCCGATGATGGATTTGAATGCTTTAGAGAATACAAGTGTATCATGATAACCGCAGGAATGTGCAATATATTCAACAGAATAATCTGTTAAAATAAGCTGTTCCCTTGCCCGGGAGATGCGGAAATTGGTCAGAAAATTCTTTGGTGATATGTCAAGTGTGTTTTTGAACAACGTATACAGATAGCTTCGGTTTATATTTAAATGTGCAGCGACATCAGCTACGCTGACTCCTCGGGAGTAGTTATTTCTGATAAAAGAGATTGCCTCCAGAATATAATTGCTCTCCTGAGAGATTGCTGGTGCTGTTTCAATCGCGGCATCACGGGAAAGAACAGAGAAAAATTCGTAAAGCTTTCCCTGTAGATAATAGATATTGGATGTAGTAGACTGGGTATGTTTAAGCATATCAAGAATGATTTGTTTCAGGTCATTCCCATAAGTACACTGAAAAATAAGCTGGCTGCTGTTCAAGCCGATATCATGAAGCATCTGTCTGGCTCTGGCTCCTCCAAAGCCGATCCAGAGATATGTCCAGGGTTCCCTGGTAAAAGGTAAGCGTCTCCGGTTCGATAAGAAAACCTTGATTTTGAGAAAGTTCGTATTTTTGTTCACCGACCTGATAGATTCCCTTTCCTTCTAAAATATAGTGAATGATATAATTAGGCCGTACGGCAGGGCCGAAGGAGTGCAGTGGATTACACTTTGCATAGCCACAGAAACAAAGATAAAATTCTTTGAATTTGGGAGCTAAAAGTTGAAGTACATAAGAGTCTTCCATAAGGGTTGCCATCCTTTACATTTTTTTAAATCATATGAAAATTCAGACAAGCAGTCAAGTATTTCTCATAACACAAATTCTTTCTGATACGTATGATTAATCCTGTTAACAATGTTTCCACATTGCAATATCTTAATTTGTGGGAGAAATATTTTCTTTGTATTTATAAAAAGAAATGGTATAATAATTGCAGATGATTCTTAACCAAAGGAGGAGAAAACAGATGAAAAAACACTTGCTTACTCTGCTGCCAGTGATGTTGTTGACAGCCTGTGGTTATAGTGTGATAAAAGATCAGGAAACCGAGGCCGTATATCTTGGAGTGGAAAACTATGGTGCCGAAGAGGTAAATAAGGATACTAAGGAAGATTTTTCCTATAGATTTGAAATTGATGGAAAGGAAGAGATTTTGAAAGTCGACTCAGGAGCTAAAAATTCTGAGGGAGAATATGAGTATCCGATTCAGAATCAGCTGAAAGAAGGATATACTTATGAGATTAAGATTGAAGATGGTATGGTAAAATCAGTAGAAGAGAAAGAGTCATTGATTAGCTATCAGCTTCCGGTGGCTGCTGAACCTGGTGGACGTACATTGAAGAATTTTCTGTCAACTGCCCTTATGCCGGTGGGAAATACGCTGTATGTCTATGGCGGTGGCTGGGACTGGCAGGATGTGGGGTCTGCCATCCAGACCAGAACGATTGGTGTGTCGAAAGACTGGCTCAGATTTTTCCAGTCTCAAGATGAAAATTATACATATCGCGATAAAGATGGAGATGAGACGAAGAAAGATCCGGCAAACAGCTACTATCCCTATGGCGGATATAATGAATATTACTATGCCGGATTGGACTGCTCAGGATATCTGGGATGGATTATGTACAATGTGATGAATACAGAAGATGGACTGGACGGATATGTGATGTCATCTACCAAGACCGCAAAAACATATGCTGAGAGGGGATGGGGAGAATGGACGCAGGAAATAGAAAAACCAGTGGACCATGATACTTCTTCGTTCTTACCAGGTGATATCTTCAGTATCAGCGGACATGTATGGATTTGCGTGGGAACTTGTGATGACGGGAGTATCCTGATTCTGCATAGCACTCCTGCGTTGAGCAGAGCCGGGCAGCCGGGAGGAGGACCGGAGCTTTCCGCCATCGGCGAAGATGAAAATTGTGATGCCTACATTCTGGCTGATCAGTATATGTCGGAATATTATCCCGAGTGGTATGAGCGTTATCCTGTAGCTTTGAAAGATTTTGAGCAATATACGGCAATGGAAAGTGAATACGCCGGAAAATTCACATGGAATGTGTCAGGTGAGAATGGTGGACTCAATGATCCGGATGATTACAAGAACAAAACCCCGGAAGAAATTCTGAAGGATTTGTTTGAGAGGGGTGAGTGATTGTGGATTTGCAAAAGTTTATAGAAAAAGCAGAACCATTGAGGATTCTCGGTATTAAAATTACGCAGAATGGTGAATTGATCGGTGGACATTTCTGGGACGAAAACTGCAGACGAAATATTTATTCGGCCAGTAAAAGTTTTACGTCCTGTGCGGTAGGATTTGCAGTACAGGAAGGCTTGATTCGTCTGGACGAGAAATTGATAGATGCATTTGAAAAAGATTTGCCGGAAGAAGTGAGCGAGAATCTTGCAAAAGCGACTGTGAAGGATTTGCTGACCATGTGTCTCGGACAAGAGAAGGGGTCCCTGATGGGTGCACAGAGACCTGAGTATAAAGAGGATGACTGGGTGAAAATGGCTCTTTCCATTCCATTTGTATATGAGCCTGGCACACATTTTGTATATAATAACGTAGGTCCTTATCTGGCCGGCATTTTGGTTCAGCGTCGTTCGGGCTGCAATCTGGTTTCGTATTTGAAACCACGGCTTTTCGATCATCTGGGCATCAAACTTCCTACATGGGAAAATGATCCTCTGGGCAATACTTTTGGGGCTGGCGGATTATTCCTGAATCTGGATGAACTGCAAAAGTTTGGCCTGTTTTACCTGCAGAAAGGACGGTGGAACGGAAAACAGCTTCTTTCTGAGGAGTGGATAATGGAAAGTACCAGAAAACAGGTAGAGAATGATAAAGATTCCTATGGATATGGCTATCTGTTCTGGGGAAATGAACATGGTTCCTTTATGGCCGACGGAAAATATGCACAGTATTCGATTATTCTGCGCGATAAAAATGCGGTTATATCCACATTGGCAGAATCCAGAGATGGTGACAAGTTAAAACATGTGATTTTTGAGGAGATTTATCCTCAGCTTTAGAAACGTGACGGAGAAGGTTAATGATTGATTTACAGTTTGCACGAGAAGAATTTCAAAAATATCTTAATCAGTATGACAGAAATGACGAGAAAATCAAATTAAAAATTATACATACAGAAGGAGTCATAGATTGTGTCAGAAAAATTACTTCACGGATGGACATTTCGGTGGAGGATAAGAATCTTGCGGAACTGATTGCTTTGCTTCATGATATTGGGAGATTTGAACAGATTCGGTGCTTTGACAGCTTCGAACCTGGAACCATGGATCATGCAGCGTATGGGGTTGGATTACTATTCGGACCCCAAAATATGATTCGTCAATTTGTGAGGGATACACAATGGGATCCAATTATTAAAACCGCTATAGCAAAACACAGTGATTTTCAGTTGGAAGACATTACCGATGAACAGACCTTGTTTCATGCGAAGATGATCAGAGATGCCGATAAACTTGATAACTGTCGTGTGAAACTGGAGGAATCTGTAGAAGTACTGGTCGGTACAACAGCACAAAACGCCGGAACATATGAAATATCTGATAAAGTCTGGGAAGCCTGCTTACATAATTGTTCTGTTCGTTCTGCAGACAGGATTACACCTATGGATTACTGGGTATCTTATCTTGCATATTTCTTTGATGTGAATTTTTCGGAAACTTTTCAGATTATTGAAGAGGAAAACTATGTGGAACGGATTATACAGCAGATTCCATACAGTAATCCTGATACGCAGAAAAAAATGGATATTTTATGTGAAAGACTTCAAACATTTATCAGTTCTCGTGCATCCTGTGATTGAGGATATCATTAACATGGATGAGAATTGAGTAAAATGTAGGCTACAAATTCGAGAAACAAATGATATAGCTTATAAAAATCGAAAATAGATAGGCTAGAAAGCATAACAGCAAGCATTAGAGCCTATCAAAAACGAAAAAAGGTAGGAAGAAAAACCGAAAACTAATGGCATAAGCCTGCTAAAAGGAGAAAAGGGTGGGATTCCGTCCTGCCTTTTTCAGATTCTTTATCAATTTAGGGGATTTCGTCAATTTGGGGCCTGGTGAAATGCCTGTGCAGGGTCTTGAAAGACTTTTTTCTTGCATAGACCCTGTTTTCCTTTATTGAATATTGCTATTCAAGTGTTTGTTGAGAAAAAAGAGACTTTTACAAACATTATTTTCTATAGACCCTGCCAAGGCATATCATCGGATCAAAAGTTGGCAACATAGCCAAAGTTCAGAAAGAACCGTGCATATAGATAGACTCATTGCCAAATATAATGAATTTTCAGCTTACAGTGGACAGTTATATTGGAATTCAAAAGAGTGGTGGGCTGAACTGTAACATAAAAGATGATAAAATCTGATAAAATATCTGATAAAAAATGAGAAAAACTGTTGACAAACGAAGAAAGCGGTGGTATGATGTCAAAGTTGCGTCTGGGAAACCGGTCAGGACAGAAAATAACTTCGAAAAAAGTTGAAAAAAGTCCTTGACATCTGAGAACAACAGTGATAAAATGTCAGAGTTGCTTCTGAGACAGAAGAAGTTAAGAAAAAACAAACTTGAAAAAGTTAAAAAAGTTCTTGACAAACAGAAAACAACATGATAAAATATCGAAGCTGTCTGAGACAGCGATGAACATTGATAACTGAACAGTGAAACACATTCCTCGAAAGTTCTTTTAAAATCATAAAAACGAACGATCGAAAGATCCTTAAAAACAGTAAAAGGGATAAATTAGCCAAGCTAAATTTTGA
>JALERM010000033.1 GCA_022764165.1 Eubacterium sp.
ACAATCTTCATTTTCTTTCCTCCTGTTTATTCTTACTCCAATCGTGAATTATTGTTACACCAGTAATATGGAAGTTTCTGATATGTGAAAATTGAAAATCGGTAAATAAAAACAGGCAGAGGCGAACCGGGTTCGCTTCTGTTCAAAAAGAAAAGCACCGCTTTTGCGATGCTCTTTTCGTAAATATGTTTTGAGGAATGTATGGTCTGATGTGGAGAGTGGATTTTTTGTTCACCTTACAAAAAACTGTCAAGACATTTCCTTTTATAAGCCACTTTCGTAATAGAATTAATAAACACCCTTCGCTTATTATCTTCCTTATATTGTCTAACAAACTGCAAATCTGCATCCCATTTATCCACTGCCATCTGGTACGAAGTCAGTCCTTTCTTCTGAGCCATAAACATCTGTAAATATGATATGATCTCTGATGCCGTCAAGGTATGATCATCGATAAGATTCGCAAGAATAGTCTGCCTTTGAATATCAGTCAAACCATTATTTGCTTTTACGTTATATCCGTTTTTCATAAGGATTGACTCACCTGCCATATTGTGGTAATGTAATCCATATCTATATAAGTCTTCTTTCTCAATCATCTTGCAAATAAGGATTCCTATTTTGGAAATCCTATCATACTCACTTTGCATTAGGAAATAACAACCACAATCCGAACAATATGCTGCGGTCACTCTTTCCGTGATCATAGTTCCATTTGCTTTCAATACTTGAATAATTCCAAGTACTTCTTCTAAATGATGGGATTCCGAAATACATTTAAAAATGTTTGTACGAACCACAAAATCATTTGACATTATTTGGTGAATTTCCCTGAAAATCTGCTTTTCTTTCTGCACTTCCTCTTTCTTAATGTTCTGAAGTATTTCATGGTATAGTAATTCTCTATACTTATTATCGATGAAGTCTTCATGTTTTCTCCCATCAATTTCCAGAGACATATTAGCCTTCCATTTATTGTTTTCAGTTACTTTACCGACAACTGAAAATAAGTATTCATGGCCTTCATAGGAAGCTGTCAGATCTTGTTCAATATACTGACTTGTTTTTTTCCATTTTCTTTTCTTCCAATGGATTCTTCCTTCCTGAGTATTTTCCAGTAGTTTTTCTGGCAATGATTTATTCTTCTGGGTCTCCTGATTTTTCTTATACTCCGCAAATGCTCTCATATACTCTTTTTTCTGAGCCTTTGAATATTTTTTAGTTTCTGGTTTATAAAAGGATAAGAATTGTTGAATATCCTGGTCAATATCATAGTTTTTCATGTGACACACCGTATTATATGTACTTCTGTCTTGTAGAAAAAGAGTTAAAATATCTTTATTTTCTATGCTAATGACATCTGTCAATTTGGTAATCTTCACATATCCAACCACATTATACTTTCCGCTTTTAATTTTTTTATATTCATCGTATTTTTCAATGTAATAATTTTTCGGCTGCAATTTACCACTCGAGTACTTCATCAAGAATTCCTCAAGAATGGGCGCTAATTTATATTTTTTTGATTTTCTTATCATCTTAAACAGGTTTTTATGATTCATAAATATATCTAAGATATCCATATCTGTTTCATCAGATACTTTATCCGTGATAGAATTTATTTGTCTGACTTGTACGGAAGTTCCAGACTCTAGGATTTCCTGATCAAATTCATGTATCTTTCTGTCCAAAAGATATGCCGATCCTTTTGATACATATTGTGCTTTCTTATCCATAAAATACTTTGACTGTATCTTATATCTATCCAGAAACTCCACAATATTTGGATGAATCCATATCTTATTGGATAAAACAATTTTTTGATATAGTTCTTGATCAATAAGAAATACATCCAAAATATCAACATCTATCACTGAAACAAATCTGTCAGTAAAAGTATGTATTTCTAGCGGCATATCCCCACTTTCCATGATATGATGCTTTAAATCCTCTATCTTTTGTTTTTTCTGCTCTTTCTGTACATTATCACGTTCTTCCTCGCAAAATATTTCGTACTTTTTCAAACACATAAATCTATTTTGTTGATAAGTATTCTCGGAAGATACAGTATAATTCTCTAAGTATTTAACAATTTCATCTGACACTTGATATTCATCTGATTTCAATATATCTTGATATTCCTTCCTATTTGTCAAAAAAATACGAAGGATATCTTTGTCATCCTTTATCTTTTTCGATAAGCTATTTACTGTTATCATATTCTCCACTCTCTATGGTATTTTGGTAGTGTCAACTTTATATGCCCTAAATCGGCTTGACCCCAGTAAATTCAATGGTTTCAGAGGTTATTAGCCTTTACCTCCCCTTTCTTTGGCTTGAACGACCAAAATTTTACGTCGGGAACCCAGTCAAGGCTGGGCTGAAAGCCCGTTAAATTCAGCCTTGACTGGGTTTCCGTAAGTAAAATATAATCGGCCACAACCAAGGAAATGGGTTCGATTTTTTCATAATCTGTTTTACACTACCGGTATTTTCAATATATGTTTCCTATATATTATATTCCATATTTGCACGAAAGTGAATATATAGCATTGGAGTATTTTAGTCATTTGACATTTTCACTAATTAATGATAAAGTAGTCCGGTTGTAAAAAAGTAAGAGGAGATGTGATTATGAAAAAAAGAAGAACACCAAAAACAAACACAATCAAAGCTACTGCGACAAAAGCAGTCGAAGCTGTAAAAGAGACAGCAGAAAAAGTAACTGACAAAATTGCAGAAGAAGCACCGATGTTGGCAGAAACCATCACAGCCAAAACAGAAGAAATCCTGAACAGCCCTATCGTTGAAGAAGGAAAAGAAATCCTTAAAGAGACAAAAGAAAAAGCCTCTCAGGCAATCCGCACAATGATCTCTGAAGTCAATGTTGAGATTTTTGAGACAAATGTGTCCCTTGATGCTATTGAAAATGCTGTAAAAAAAGCTGTGTCTGATAAGAAATTGAAAGGTGATATCAAGATCTACATCAATGCAGAACAGCGTACCGCATTCTATACCGTGAATGGTGAAGGGGCTGATGACTATAAGATTGATCTGAGAACTTTGTAAAAATAGCTGAGCTGTTATACCATGTGTTTGGTTAACAGCTCTTTCTGTACGCTATAATAAGAATTTGTATCTATATCCAGATATAATTCATGCTTGAACTGAGAATTCATTTTCCTTATTCTTGAATATTCTTGCGGCT